>JAQYWJ010000111.1 GCA_030145005.1 Desulfobacter sp.
GGTCTAAACGATTCCGGGCTTAACAAATTGCTTTATTCACGCCATTTTTCTTCTGGTGCTATGCGGATTGCGTCGTTGGGCTATTACATATTGGATTTGAATGAACTTTGCAATAACGGCTGTTGTATATCTGCAAAACCAGGGCCTAAGATCAAAAAAGGAGATTTTCAAATCCCTTCTAATAAGGTATTGTTGAATATTAGAATTGCATTTGGAAAATTAGTGTTTGAACGCAAAGTCACCCACCTGCGGCGTTGCCGAAAAATTTACAATCCTCACATACTTTAGTATGCTCCGGTTGCAAACTTTTCTGCGCCTTGCATCTGGGCAACTTTGCGTCCAAACACGGGTTTTCGGTCAGGTACGAATTAGATTTTTTTTTCATTGTCCGGTAGTTAAAAGAAAACGACATCGGTTTTGTTGTTTTATGCCTTTTCCTGATGCAATCCTGACAATCCCGTGACAAAAATAATTGTAAAAGGTGTTTAACAATCCAATTAAACAAGGGAGATCCATCATGCCAATCGTTAATTATCAGCAATATTGCCATATGCTGGATAACGCCAAACAAAACAAGTTTGCATACCCGGCCATTAATACCACCTCAAGCGAAACCATTAATGCCGCCCTTCTGGCATTCAAGGAAGCCAACAGCGATGGAATTATTCAGGTCTCCACCGGCGGCGGCAGTTTTGCCTCCGGCCTGGGGGTGGGGCAATCCTATAAAGGTGCCATTGCCCTGGCTGAATTTGCCCATGCCCTGGCTGCCTATTATGATGTCAATATTGCCCTTCATACGGATCACTGTCACCCTGAATATGTGGATTCTTTTTTAATGCCCCTGATCCAAGAGACCGCAAAACGCCGTGCCAAGGGGCTGCCCAATCTGTTCAGTTCCCATATGTACGACGGCTCTGCTTTGCCCATGGCTGAAAATATTACCGCCTCCAAAAAAATTATGGCAGCCTGTGTGGCCAATGACCTCATCCTGGAAATTGAAACCGGCGTGGTCGGCGGCGAGGAAGACGGGCATGATACTTCGGGTGTGGAAAAAGAAAAATTGTATACAACACCCGAAGACATGGTGCTGGCTGCACAGGAACTGGGTTCCATGGGACGGTTTCTTTTAGCCGCCACCTTTGGTAATGTGCATGGAGTGTACAAGCCGGGTCATGTGGTGCTCAAACCCACAATTTTAAAAGACGGCCAGGAGGCCGTGGCCAAAACGCTTGGCGCTGACACCCGGCTGGATTTGGTATTCCATGGCGGATCCGGTTCTGAATTAAAGGATATCCACGCGGCCCTTGATTACGGAGTGGTTAAGATGAATGTGGATACAGACACCCAGTACGCCTATACCCGGCCCGTGGCGGACCATATGCTGAAAAATTATGATGGTGTGCTTAAAATTGAAGGGGAAGTGGGCAACAAAAAAGTGTACGATCCCCGGTCCTGGGGCAAAAAAGCTGAACGGGGCATGGCTGACCGGATCATGCAGGCTTGCCGGGACTTAAGATCGGAAGGCACTTCCCTTGGAAAAAATATTTGAAGGAGGAAAAGTGAAAAAGCTGTTCCTGTTTGTTTTTGCCCTGTCTTTATTTGTGATACAAACAACCCATGCGTCAACCCCGAAAGATACCCTTGTCATGGCGTTTAATATTGATGAGATTATTTCCCTGGATCCGGCTGAAATTTTTGAATTTGCCAGTGCCGAATGTGCTGCCAACGCATACGACCGCCTGATTAACTATAATGTTGATAATGTCAGTGAGATATATCCGGGCATTGCTGAAAGTTGGGATATCTCAGATGACGGTTTGACCTACACATTTAAAATCAGAAAAGGTGTCACCTTTGCCTCGGGCAACAAGCTGTCAGCGGACGATGTCGTCTTTTCCCTTCGCCGTGTTGTCCTGCTTGACAAGTCGTCGGCTTTCATTCTGACCCAGTTTGGATTTACGCCTGAAAACGTGAAAAAAACCATTACCAAGGTGGATGATTATACGGTGAAAATCATTGTGGATCAGGCTTACGCCCCCACTTTTTTCCTCTACTGCCTGACCTCAACAGCCGGGTCTGTTGTGGATAAAAAAGAGGTAATGGCCCATGAAAAAGACGGTGATCTTGGCTATGGCTGGCTTAAGACCGGATATGCCGGTTCCGGGCCCTATACATTAAGAACCTGGAAGGCATCGGAAATCATAATTCTGGATGCCAATAAAAATTACTGGGGAGATGCTCCCAAATTGAAACGCATCATCATCCGGCATATTGTCGGATCTGCCGGCCAGCGCATGCTGCTTGAAAAAGGTGACATTGATATGGCAAGAAACCTGACTGCGGATGATTTAAAAAGTTTGGAAAAGAACGAAGATATAAAAATCCAGAAAAGGGCCAAAGGCAGGGTCTATTACCTGGGGCTGAACCAGAAAAACAAGTATCTCAAGATACCCGAGGTGCGCCAGGCACTTAAGTATCTGATTGATTATAAAGGTATGGAACAGACCATCCTCAGCGGCAAGTCCACCCTCCACCAGGCCTTTTTGCCAAAGGGATTTTTAGGCGCACTGGAAGAAATACCTTTTTCCCTTGATATTGAAAAAGCAAAAGCACTTTTAAAAAAAGCCGGTCTTGAAAACGGCTTCACCCTTACCATGGACACAAGGAGTGCCGAACCTGTCACCTCCATGGCCCTTTCCATCCAGTCCACCTTTGCCAAAGCCGGCATAAAACTTGAAATTATTACGGGAGACGGCAAGCAGACCCTGACCAAATACCGCGCCCGCCGGCACGACATCTATATCGGAGACTGGGGACCGGACTATATGGATCCGCACACCAATGCAGACACCTTTGCCCGGAATCCGGACAACTCGGATGACGCAAAGTTCAAATCCCTGGCCTGGAGAAATGCCTGGGATATCCCGGAAATGACCAAGAAAGCTGATGCGGCGGTGCTGGAGAGAAATACGGCCAAACGCGCCCGGATGTACCTGGATCTCCAGCGGGAACACCAGCGGATATCTCCTTTTGTCATTATGTTCCAGGATATTGAAGTTGTGGCTGAAAGGGCCAATGTTAAAAATTTTATTTTGGGCCCAAGTTTTGACAGTAACTTTTACCAGTATACAACCAAATAATCTGCATGTTTATCTATACCCGGCTGCGCGGATAATCTATACGATTTTTATTCATGTCTGAACTGCTGATAAGAACAAGACCGATCCGAACGCTGAAGCAGACGGTCCGGATACTGGTGATGGTGGCAACCACATTTTTAGGCCTTTTGCTGATCACCTTTCTCATTGGCCGGATTGTTCCCATTGATCCGGTTCTGGCCGTGGTCGGAGACAAAGCCTCCCCCCAGGTTTACGAAAAAGCCCGCATTGCCATGGGGCTGCACCTGCCGCTCTGGAAACAGTTTTTAATCTATATCGGCAATGTGGTCACAGGGGATTTCGGTACATCCGTGTTGACCGCCAATCCTGTGATTGACGATATTTTAAGGGTTTTTCCGGCCACCTTTGAACTGGCCGGCACGGCCACTGTCATCGGCATTCTGGTGGGCATTCCCCTTGGCATCTTTTCGGCGGTAAAGCAGGGCAGCTTTCTGGACCATGTTACGCGTGTCATCGGCCTGTTTGGCCATTCCCTTCCCATTTTCTGGCTTGGGCTCATGGCGTTGATGCTTTTCTATGTCCGGCTTGACCTGCTGCCGGGCCCCGGCAGGGTGGACTTCTTTTATGAGGGCATTGTGACGCCTGTCACCGGCATTTTGACGATAGACAGTATTGTTGCCGGAGAGTGGGAGATTTTCAGAAACGCCGTGTATCATCTGATTCTTCCGGCATCCCTTCTCGGGTATTATTCCTCGGCATATCTGTTAAGAATGACCCGGTCCTTCATGATTGAGCAGCTTCGCCAGGAGTATATTCTTACTGCCCGGGTCAAAGGCGTCAAGGAGTGGAAAGTGATATGGGGGCATGCGTTAGGCAATTGCGCCATCCCATTGATTACCGTCATTGCCCTTAGTTTCGGAACCCTGCTTGAAGGCTCGGTGTTAACGGAAACCGTTTTTGCCTGGCCGGGCCTGGGCCTGTATCTGACCAATTCCCTGCTCAACGCCGACATGAATGCGGTTTTAGGCAGCACCATTGTTGTGGGTGCCATATTCCTGGGGATTAACCTGTTCTCCGACTTTTTATACAAAGTGATGGACCCAAGGGCCCGTTAATTTTCCCCAATGAAATTTAAATGATGACACACAAAGCATTAAAAACAGGCGGCATGGGGGAATGGCTTTTGGCAGATACGCCGGACTCCGCTTTCCAGGCCTGGGCCGGCAGAGCTTATCTGGGTCTTATGGCATTCATGAAAAACCGGCTGGCGGTTCTGGGACTTCTTATCATTGCGATTTTGATTATCATTGCGGTGCTTGCACCTGTCATTGCGCCCTATGATCCGGTGGAAACGAACATCGGCAACCGTCTTCAGCCATTGTCCTTTACCCACTATTTCGGTACCGACGAGATGGGCCGTGATATTTTTTCCCGGATTGTCTGGGGTTCCCGCCTGACCCTTTACGTCATCGGTCTTGTGGCCATCATTGCTGCACCTGTGGGAATCCTTGTGGGCACGGTTGCAGGATATTTCGGCGGAATCATTGACACGATGCTCATGCGCATCACAGACATTTTCCTGGCGTTTCCCAAACTTATTTTGGCCCTGGCCTTTGTTTCCGCCCTGGGACCGGGTATTGAAAACGCCATCATTGCCATCTCTATTACCTCCTGGCCACCCTACGCCAGAATCGCCCGGGCAGAGACCATCACCATCAGAAATTCCGATTTCATAAAAGCCGTCAAGCTGCAGGGCGCAAGTGCCCTAAGGATTATTGCCGGCCACATCATGCCCCTTTGCCTGCCGTCTCTGATTATCCGGGTCACCCTGGATATGGCAGGGATTATCCTCACCGCCGCAGGCCTTGGTTTTTTAGGCCTGGGTGCCCAGCCGCCCTCTCCGGAATGGGGGGCCATGACCTCCAGTGGAAGAACGTATATCATCGACCACTGGTGGCTGATCACCATGCCCGGGACTGCCATTTTTATTGTCAGCCTTGCATTTAATCTTCTGGGGGACGGACTTCGTGAAGTCCTTGATCCAAGGAGTGACAACTGATGACCGAGAATACACCATTGCTTACGGTAAATGATCTGTCCGTGGTCTTTCCTTCTCCCAAGGGGGAGGTTTGCGCTGTCAACAACGTAAGCTTTTCCATGGGCAGGGAAAAAATAGGTGTTGTGGGAGAGTCCGGTTCCGGAAAGTCCTTGACCGGCCGGGCTGTTCTGCGTCTGCTGCCGCCCTATGCCAGGGTCGGGGCATCGGATATTACCTTCAAGGGCAGAAATCTTCTGAGCTGTTCCGAAAAACAGATGAGAAAAATCAGAGGTATGGAGATCTCCATGGTCATGCAGGATCCAAAGTACTCCCTGAATCCGGTAAGAACCGTGGGAGAGCAGATCCGTGAGGCCTATACCATTCATCATAAAGCCGGAAAAAAGCAGGCCCGGCAAAAGACTTTGGATATGCTCAAAGCGGTCAGGATCAGGAATCCGGAGCAGGTCTACGGTCTTTATCCCCATGAGGTGTCCGGGGGCATGGGCCAGAGAATCATGATTGCCATGATGCTTATTCCCGAGCCCAGTCTGCTCATTGCCGATGAACCCACCTCCGCGCTTGACGTTACGGTGCAGCTCCAGGTCCTTGCCATCCTTGATGATCTGGTCGGAGAACGAGGTATGGGCCTTATTTTTATCTCCCATGACCTGGCGCTTGTATCTTCTTTCTGCGACAGGGTGATCATTATGTACGGCGGACAAATCATGGAAGTGGTGGATGCGGGTAATCTTCATAAATCAAATCATCCGTATACAAAAGGATTGCTTTCCTGTCTGCCTAAAATAGACGGTACCCAGGATCATCTGCCCACACTTGTCCGGGATGATGTCTGGCTTAAGCCGGTGCCTGGACGCGTCAACGGGGAGGCTGCGTCATGATTGCCGTTGAGAATCTCAATGTCTTTTTCGGTCATGGTCAGACCCGCAACCATGCGGTAAAAGATGTTGGTTTTACAGTGGAAAAGGGCGAAAGTTTCGGCCTGGTGGGGGAGTCCGGGTCAGGCAAATCAACGGTTCTCAATTGTATTTCAGGGCTTTTGACCCATTGGAAAGGACGTATAGAAATTGACGGCGTCAGGTTAATGCAGACAAGGAACATGGCGTTTTGCCGGAAAGTCCAGATGGTTTTCCAGGACCCTTACGGCTCCCTTCATCCCAGGCATACCATTGACCGGACATTAAAGGAACCGGTGAAGATACACCGGCTTGGGGATGCCAACAACCGGGTGGCGCGTGTGCTTGACGATGTGGGTCTGGGCGCTAAATTCAGGTTTCGTTTTCCCCATCAGCTCTCCGGGGGGCAGCGCCAGCGGGTGGCTGTGGCCCGGGCCCTTATCCTTGATCCTGAGATTATTCTGCTCGATGAACCCACATCTGCCCTTGATGTTTCCATCCAGGCCGAGGTGCTCAATCTGCTCCAGGATATCCGCAGGGAAAAGAACCTGACCTATATCCTTGTCAGTCACGACCTTGCCGTGGTTTCCCATATGTGCAATCGGCTGCTGGTGATGAACCGTGGAAAAACCGTTGAGACCATTACCCGCAATCAGCTTAAAAGCGGTGCGATCAGTGAAAAGTACACAACGCAGCTTCTTGTTGCCGGCAAGGGATATGATCGAACCGCCATTGATCAGTTTCAGGATTTCAGATGAGCCCCAATGCCGCCAACCACAATAGGCTTGATGCCTTTACCGGCGAACTGATCCTCCGGGGATATACGGATGAATACATTATTGGCATGCTTGGCGAGATTTTTATGCGGGTATTTATAAATCCTTGGATAGAGCGTGTTTGGACGTGACGTCATCTATCTGCGGCGTTGCAGAAAAATTTGTAATTTTAAGGTTGCTTAA
>JAQYWJ010000112.1 GCA_030145005.1 Desulfobacter sp.
CAAATTCAATGGTTTCGCCGTCAATATTCATGGCCCGTACAGTGACACCTGCATGCCGCCTGACATCGGCCCTGTAGTCAACAACACTTAAGCATCCTTCTTTTTCAGAGATAAAGGTCTCTTTGGACTTGGATAGGATTTCAGGATTAATAAGTGCGGTAAATGTTTTGTCTTCAGGGTCTTTTTGTTCCTCTCCTGCATGGGGATCATAAACAATAACCCGGCGATTGATCCCGACCTGGGGGGCGGCAAGGCCGACGCCCGCGTCATGGAACATGGTCTCCCCCATATTCTCAATGAATATTTTTAACTCGTCATCAATGGTTTCAACAGGTACCGATGCCTTTTTTAAGGAGGGTTCGGGAAACGTGACAATATCAAGAGTAGCCATTATTTTAAAATTTCCTTTGCCTTTTGAATGTCCTTTCTGATTTGGTCGGACAGCTGCTCAATATTTGAAAATTTAATTTCATCCCGGAGTCGCTTCACCATATTAACGCGTATCCGGGAGTCGTATATATTTTCTTTAAAATCAAAAATATGAACTTCAATGGTAAACATCCCATCACCAAAGGTCGGGGAAAAACCAATATTGGCCACACCTTTGAAGTTGCCATGGATGGTTTCAACCGTTACCGCATAGACCCCGAACTTAGGGCACAGTTCATCATGTAGTTTTATATTGGCCGTGGGACATCCAAGCTGACTGCCCCCGCGCTCGCGGCCCTTTATAACCTTTCCCCGGATTTGGTAGAACCGCCCAAGATAGTGCTTTGCCCGGTCCACATGGCCGTCCATGACAAATTTTCTGATTCTTGTGCTGGAAATTCGTTCCGTGGCGGTTTCAACATCCTTTATCCAGTCAGGTACAATGGTCTCATACCCAAGTTCTTCACCCATTGTTTTGAGCAGCTCAACATTGCCGGTTCTGTTTTTTCCAAAGGTATAGTCAGGCCCGATAATAATGGTTTTCATACCGATTTTTTTTACAAGAATATCTTCAATGAATTCCTGGGCCGGTATTTGTGCAAAGGCCTTGTCAAAGGGCAGGCAAAGCAGCACGTCTATGCCCGAGGATTCTATCAGTTCAATTTTCTGGTCCCGCCGGGTGATCAGAGGGGGGCTGGAAAGGCCCAAGGCTCTTAACGGATGCGGTTCAAATGTCATGGCTATGCAGGTGCCGCCAGTCTGGGCCCCCTTTTCAATCACCTGGTTCAACAGCGCCTGGTGACCTTTGTGCACACCGTCAAAATTACCAATGGTAACAACAGCGTTATTAAAGGGGGCCTTAATTTGATTTAAATCTTCAATTAATTCCATGTTGTCCTTTAAAATTTCAACAAAATACTATTGACAAACTAAACAAACACATATATATATCCCAACCATCGCTTTTACGCAATCTTTAAATGGGCTGCCAACAAAGCGATTGAGAGTGTGCCGAAGTGGCGGAATTGGTAGACGCACTAGTTTCAGGGACTAGCGAGCGTACGCTTGTGGGAGTTCGAATCTCCCCTTCGGCACCACCTCAATTCGAGATCCCGGAAGGAAAGCCTTCTTGGGATTTTTTCGTTTTAGAATCCTCTTCCTTCCAGCGTTACACAAACTCATTACACAAAATTTAACATAATGGTCAAAATGAAATCAGTAGACAGCAGAGAGGATATAAATGGGAAAGCCTATGAATAAAAGAATCGTTACGGCCTGTATCGGGGGAAATCCTTGCTTTTTTTGCCGGTTGTGGTGGTGATAAGCTTTTTGAATACCGGTACAACTCGGCAAATTCAGTGGATATAAGCTATAAGGGCAAATTGTACCGGCTCAAGCGTTTTGGCCCTAAGGTCAGTACCCCTTTTGAATACCGGTTTGAATCCGACGGGGATCTGGACATCACCGTTGCGGGCAAAACCTACGATATTGACAGCCCTTATGATATTGATTCGTCCAAAACGGCAAAAAAAGAAGAAAAAAAACAGCACGAGGACATCTACAAAGGCGAAACGCAAGTAAGGGACTCGACAGGCTGTTACAAAATGCTAATTTTCCCAATTTCTTCGTTGGAAAAATCAATTTGATCCTCAGAATACTGCATGTATGCCTGCGGTCAAATTGATTTTCCGCCTTGAACTTGAAAAAATTATCTATTCCGTAACAGCCTGTCGGGAAAAATAAATGTCACAGATAGGAGACATAGGCTGCTCAGCTTTCTGAAGAAGGCATAAATTGTTGACACTTTTTATCTGCTCTGATAATTTTTAGTTTCGTTAAAATAAAATCAAACGCTTTAAAATCAGGACAAAATGAGGATTTTATGGTTCAAGATTATGATGATGATATTGTTGAGTTGACCGAAGTGTTCACCGAAGAATCATCCCCCAAAGATCAGGACGTAACTGAACTGACCCAGGAATCCCCTGATCCGGAAACGTTAGTTTCCGAGGATGTTTCTTTGGCCCGAAAGGATGGTGATAATATCATGCCGTCACTGGACCGGGAAGAATTTGAAGCTGTCCTTGAAAAACTTATAGAGAAGAAATTTTCTGGAATCATTGAAAAAATCCTTTTTGAAGTAATGGAAAAGGTGATCAAGCGAGAAATAGAAGATATTAAAGCAGGACTTAAAAAAGATCTTGATGATATCGGTTAGACTTGATTAAACGATTGACTTAATTTTTAAAAATTTTTATTAACGTGCCGGGGATTGATTCAATCCCCTTTTTCATTAAACAGCCTTGGGCTGCCGTGGCTTTTTTTAAAGCGCATGGCGGTTCATGACAAAACATGACACAGACCATTGATTATAAGGGTCTGTCACATTAAAAGGGTTTGAGGAGTTGAATTATGTGTTCGGATTCCCTGGACAAAGGATATTCACCAAAAGAGATTGAAGAGAAATGGTATTCATTCTGGCTTGAAAACGGTTTTTTCAAAGCTGAAGACAAAAGTGACAGTATCCCTTTTTCAATTGTGATTCCACCACCCAACGTCACTGGCGTGCTCCATATGGGCCATGCACTGAACAACGTGATCCAGGATATCATGTGCAGATACAGAAGGCTTTTGGGACAGAATGTTCTATGGATGCCGGGAACTGATCACGCCGGAATTGCCACCCAGAATGTGGTGGAACGCAAACTGGCTGCCGAAGGCAAAAACCGTGATCAGGTCGGTCGGGAAGCCTTTATTGAGGAAGTATGGAAATGGCGGGAAAAATCAGGTGGTGCCATCATCAACCAGCTCAAGCGTCTTGGTGCATCCTGTGACTGGGACCGGGAACGCTTTACCATGGACGAGGGGCTTTCCGAAGCTGTACGTAAGGTGTTTGTCCGTCTGTACAAGGAGGGTCTGATCTATGAAGACCAGTATATCATTAACTGGTGTCCCAGATGCATGACCGCACTTGCAGATCTTGAGGTTGAATACGAAGAAAAGGACGGTTACCTTTATTACATCCGCTACCCGTTCAAAAACAGCCAGAAAAAAGGACTGACCGTTGCCACCACCCGGCCTGAAACCCTGTTTGGGGATATGGCCGTGGCAGTTAACCCCGAAGACGAACGGTTTAAGGACCTTGGGGAAACAGAAGTTCAGCTGCCCCTGACAGACCGGTTAATTCCCATTATCCGGGATGAATATGTGGATACCCACTTTGGTACCGGCGCCCTGAAAGTCACCCCGGCCCATGATCCCAATGATTTTCATTTGGGTGAAAAACACGGCCTGAAAAAATTAAAGGTCATTGATGATGCTGGCGCAATGCTGGAAGGGGCAGGGCGTTTTGCAGGCCTTGACCGGTTTGAATGCCGCAAAAAAGCGGTTGAAGCGCTTGAAGAGCTGGGATTGCTTGAGAAAAAAGAACCCTTGAAGCACAGCGTGGGCAATTGCTACCGCTGCCACACAGATGTTGAGCCTTCCATTTCTAAACAATGGTTTGTCAAGGTAGGGCCTTTGGCTGCAAAGGCATCCCAGGCCGTACGGGACGGCAGAACCCGAATTGTTCCTGAGAACTGGTCAAAAACCTATTTTGATTGGATGGACAATATCAGGGACTGGTGCATATCCCGTCAGATCTGGTGGGGGCACCGCATCCCTGTATGGAAATGCCCGGAATGCAAGGAAGTTATTGTTGAAGAGACTGATCCTGATGCCTGTCCCAAGTGCGGATCAAAAAATATTGTCCAGGAAACCGATGTCCTTGATACCTGGTTTTCTTCGGCTCTCTGGCCCTTCTCCACCATGGGCTGGCCTGAAAATACGGATCTTTTAAAAACCTTTTATCCCACCAATGTCCTGGTTACAGGGTTTGATATTTTGTTTTTCTGGGTTGCCAGAATGATGATGATGGGCATCCATTTTATGGACGATGAAATTCCGTTCAAGGATGTCTATATCCATGCCCTGGTCAGGGATGAACACGGCAAAAAAATGTCCAAGTCCAAGGGTAATGTTATTGATCCGCTCAAGGTGATCGACGAATACGGGGCAGATGCGTTCAGGTTTACGCTGGCCGCTTTTGCTGCCCAGGGCAGGGATGTTAAAATGTCCGAATCAAGGGTAGAAGGGTACAGAAATTTTGTTAACAAGCTTTGGAATGCTGCCAGGTTCACCCTGATGCACATTACGGAAAAAGACGCACTGACAGATAATCTTGACCTGACCCTGACGGACCGTTGGATTTTATCCAGGTGTGCTGAAACCTCTTTGGCCGTTAAACAGGGAATTGAGGAATACCGATTCAATGAAGCCGCTTCTGTGGTTTACCAGTTTGTATGGCATGAATTCTGCGACTGGTATCTTGAAGCTGCCAAACCCGCCCTGTATGAAAAATTAGGGGCCGACCAGCGCGACGCTGCCCGTGGTGTTCTGGCAAAAGTACTCGAAGATATTATTATCATGCTGCATCCCTTCATGCCCTTTGTTACCGAAGAAATTTACAATATTCTTCCGGGCACAAGCGGCTCTGTAATGAAGGCAGCGTTTCCCTATAATGACGATGATTTCAAAAAGTTCAAAGATCCGTCCTGTGAAAAAGAGATGGAATTTATGTTTTCTTTGATTTCCGGTATTCGCAATATCAGATCCGAGATGAACATCCAGCCCTCCACCAGGGTTAAAGTGCTGGCCACCACGGCAGATAATGCAGAAAAACTGCTGATTGCCGAAAATAAATCTGTCATTATCAATCTTGCTACCCTTGAGAACCTGTCTTTCTGTGACGCAGACAATCCGCCTGAATCTTCAGCCACCACCGTCTCAGGTGCCACCACCTGCTATGTCTGCCTTGAAGGTGTAATCGATTTTGACAAGGAAATCAGCCGTCTTGAAAAAGAGCTGGAGAAAAACACCAAAGAGCTGAACAGTATCCAGAAACGGCTGAATAACGACAGTTTCCTTGAAAAAGCCCCGGAAGATGTTATTGATAAGGTCAGGGCACAGCATGAAGAACTTAAAGAAAAGCAGGATAAGATTACGGTGAACCTGGATCGGGTTAAGAATCTGAAACAGGATTAGTTTAAATAGTGTTTGAACGAAAAGTCACCCATCTGCGGCGTTGCAAAAAAAATTACCAAATCATAAGATCGGGCCTCACATACGCCAGTATGCTCCGGTTTTAAATTTTTTTGCGCCTTGCATCCGGGCAACTTTTCGTTCAAACACGGGTTTCCATTCAGGCATCATATATATGGATATGACAGAACAGATCATCCGGCTGGCACTTTTTGAAGATACCTGTCTTGGGGATGTGACCACGGAAAGTATTTTCCTTCATCCCCAGGAAAAAACCGCCATCATTGTTGCAAAACAGGACTTTATCCTGGCAGGAACGGATGTGGCCAAAAAGGTGTTCCATGCTGTAGATTCTTCAATGGTATGCAAGCCCCATTTTAATGATTCGGACGCCATTAAAAAAGATGATGTGATCTTTACCATCACTGGCGATATCCGCTCTCTTTTGACAGCCGAACGTGTGGCTTTAAATTTTTTGCAGCGGCTTTCCGGTATTGCAACACTGACACGAAAATTTGTCAGGACACTGGATAATCCCAAAGTCAGGCTGGTGGATACAAGAAAAACAACGCCTGGATGGCGAAAAATTGAAAAGGATGCTGTCAGGGCAGGGGGGGGCTTTAATCATAGATCTTCCCTTTATGACGGCATTCTGATCAAGGACAACCATATTGCGGCTGCCGGTTCCATTGCCGCGGCCGTTTCCCTTGTCCGGGCCAGGGCATCCCATCTGATGAAGGTGGAAGTCGAGGTCTCTGATATGGCTCAGGTGCAGCAGGCCCTTGATGCCCAAGCCGATGTGATCATGCTGGACAACATGGACATTGATGCCATGACCAAAGCCGTGACGTTGATCGGAAAGCGGGCTGTGGTGGAAGCTTCGGGTAATGTCTGTTTGCAGACTTTAAACGCCATTGCCGGAACCGGCGTGGATGTTATTTCCTGCGGAGCGCTCACCCATCATGCTGTTTCCGTTGATCTAAGCATGCGGATTACCGCAGATTAAGGGCCATGGATTTTAAAATTTCCATAGCCCTAAGGGGCTGCGGTTAGTCGGTTGCGACCGTTTTCTTTGGAAAGGTACAATGCCTTATCTGTACGTTTGATAAATGAGATAAAGTCTTCACCATTAATAATCTGTGCCGCCCCGATACTTACGGCCACAGATGTCTGCACATCGTTTTCCGGTGTGAATATCGTTTTTCGTACATTCTCCCTGATGCGGTTACCCACCAGACAGGCCTCATTTAACTCTGTTTCCGGTAAAAGCACGGCAAATTCCTCACCGCCGTAACGGTAGGCGGAGTCCATGCTGCGCAGGCAGGAGGAGATGATCATGCCCATGCTCATCAGCACTTTATCTCCTTCCAGATGCCCCCAGGTATCATTGTATTTTTTAAAAAAATCGATATCCAGCATAAGAAGTGATAAATTCCGGGAGTAGCGCTGGAAACGTTTGACCTCCTGCTTGATTTGAT
>JAQYWJ010000113.1 GCA_030145005.1 Desulfobacter sp.
AAAAGGAACCCAAAGTAAAAGGGATTGCCTGCTACCCTTGTTTCTATAAAAATTTATATTTTAAGGATTTCAGAACCCGTCCGGGTGTTCCATGGACAGGCATGGGCTATACCTATGACTGGGGAAACCGGCAGCATCCGTTTGGTGCCAGCGAATTCATCCTGGTTCCCGGGGCGGCCTACGAGATTGTAAAAGTGGTTGAAACCATGGACTATATCAAAGAAAAATAATGCAGAGTAAGCAGCCAGGCGAGGTGTGCCTGCTGCGAAACCGGAGGAAAACTATGCAACTTATTTTTGTGCACGGATGGAGTGTTACCAACACGAACACCTATGGCGATCTTCCCCGGGCATTGTCCAATGCCGCCGGTGGGGTCGGACTGAGTCTGGATATCCGGCATATTTACCTGGGCCGGTACATCAGTTTTAATGACAAGGTCACCATGGATGATATCGCCCGGTCCATGGACCGGGCCCTGCGCGATCTGCCGGGAAACAGTGACACCCATATTGCGCCGTTTTCCTGTATCACCCATTCCACCGGCGGGCCTGTGGTTCGAAGCTGGGTGGATAGATTTTACGGTGCCCAAAAATTAGGCACGCTGCCCCTGAACCATCTGGTGATGCTGGCCCCGGCCAATCACGGATCTGCCCTGGCCGTTCTGGGCAAAGCCCGGGTGGGGCGAATCAAAGCCTGGTTTAACGGCATTGAGCCCGGACAGCGGGTACTGGACTGGCTTAGCCTTGGAAGTGCCGGCCAGTGGGATCTGAACCATATCTGGCTTGATTATGACATGGCCGATACCTCTTTTTACCCCTTTGTGCTCACAGGCCAGGGAATCGACCATAAATTTTTTGATTTTATCAACTCATATCTTGTTGAAAAAGGTTCCGACGGGGTGGTCCGGGTGGCTGGTGCCAACATGAATTGCTGCTGCGTTTCACTGGTTCAGTCGCTGGATAATGAAATCAGAAAACGGCCGCGGACCTTAGGCTTAAAGCTTTCACCGGATGGGGGTATAAGACATCCACAGCCTGTTGCCCTAAGGGTGTACAACCAGTACAGCCACTCCGGAAAAAAAATGGGAATTATGCGCAGTATCGGTCCTGATGACACCGGGGTGCCGGTGGTTCAGGATATTTTAAAGTGTTTTCGGGTAGATAGTCAGCAGAGTTACAAGAATCAATTTAAGCAACTGGAAATAGAAACCCAAAAAGCCCAGAAAGACGAGGACCAATACTGCATGCTGGTATTTAACGTTCATGACGATCAGGGGGAGCACATCGCCCAGGGTAATTATGATCTGTTGCTGCTGGCCGGAAGCCGGTATCAGCCCGACAAGCTCCCTAAAGGTTTTTTTATGGACCGCCAAATGAACGAAAGTACCGGCCGCCTGGTCTACTATCTGAATGTCGATAAAATGCAGGATATTGTTAAAAAGGGCAAATTCGGATTGCGGGTAGTGGCCCGGCCCGTCAAAGGATTCGCCTATTATGCGGCGGCAGAATTTCGTCCTTCTAAAAACGAGGTGAAAAAAATTCTAATGCCGAATCAGACCATTTATGTGGACATAATGCTCCATCGCTTTGTGGATAAAAATGTATTCAGATTCGGGCCGGCAACGGATAAACCGATTAATTTCAAGCGGGTTAAACCGTCCGGCGAACCGTTGGTTTAAGACTGTTTTTCATGGGTTGTCACTGTCGATTCGAAATTGACATCAAACTGCAGGCAAATTACATGCGATTGTCCTTGTCAAACGCCCCTTTAAAGTTGATTTTTCGTACCAGACCCGGTATGGAGTAGCCAGTTTAAACGACACCATGGGCTGACCTGGTATATTGACATTCAGGTTCAATCCACAACTAAATATGTAAGCAATTCGAAGAATTATTGTGACGTTTATATATCCCCATTGGAGAAAAATATGCGGTTTGAATGCAGGGGCCTGACCTTCACCTACCCGGAGGCGGACAACCCGGTCCTGGAAAATCTTAGTTTTTCCATGGCCGCACCGGGATTTAATGCTGTTTTCGGGCCATCAGGCGTGGGGAAAACCTCTTTTGCAAGAATTCTTGCCGGCGGCAACAGTGGCCCCGGGGGGAATGCGTTGATCTATGAAGGCATTTCCACCATTTTGTATTCTTACAACCAGGAGCGCCTGCCCGGATGGGCCAACACCGGCAGCCACCTTGAAAAGGTCTGCCCCCCAAAAAATTCAGATCTTAGAAAAGAACTTGTCAAAATTTTTAAAGTGGACTCCCTTTTGGGATCTCGATTTTCCCAGTTGTCCATGGGCCAGCAGAACCGGATGAACCTTATCCGCTACCTTATCCAGAACTTTGATTTGCTGATTTTGGACGAAAGTCTTGCCAATGTGGATGAAGCCTTGCGGGAAACCATTATCCTGGCCATAAAGGAGATGTTTCCAACCAAGCTGTTTCTTTATATTTCCCACAATCTTATGGAAGTGGCACGATTCTGCAAAGACATCCTTGTGTTAAGCAGGCCCGGGAAAAACAAAGGGGCCGTTGTGGTGCAGGGCCAAAATTATGAAACAGGATATACGGCCGACCCCCAGGCCATTGACCGGTCCCTGCTGGAGATTATGAATGCTGTTTAGACGAATCTACCAGTTTCTGATTGTCTATTGCTTAGGCGTTGTCGGCCTTTTAACCGTCAAATATGCTGCCGGCCTGTCCAATTATGTTATCCCCGGTTTAGCGCTGATCTTTGATACGGCACACCGGATGCTGGCCGGCTATTTTCTTGACGTGCTCAACACCCTTTCCGTAACTGTGCTGGGCCAGATGATTTCCATTTTCATGGCCTTTTTTGTGGGAATCATCGGCCGCAAATCATCCTGGGCAGGCTCGTTTATCAAGGTCATGGCCTATAACATCCAGGCCTATCCCATTGTGGCCCTGGCCCCGATCATTTTTATTCTCTTAGGAGACGGATTTCTATCCCGTCTGCTCATTGCTTCCATGATCTGTTATTTTCCTTTGCTGCTGTCGGTGTTGGGGATCATGGCCTCACCCATAAAGGATATTGAACATTTTTACATAGCCACCGGCCGGATGCGCTGGCAGCTGGAAGTCAAAATCCGGGCCTTTGAAAATTTAAACAAGCTGACCACAGTGATTGCAGGATCCGCCACGCTGGCCATGGCCGGCACCATTGTGGCCGAGTTTATTGCTGCAGATCAAGGCATCGGTTACAGTATACGCATTGCCCTGTACCAGAGCGATCTTGCCCGCATTCTTGTGGCCCTGTTTTCCATCGGCATTATAATCTCGGTTTACCAGGGCATTCTGGAAACGGTGGGCGAACAAATGAAAACCAAATGGTTCGCGCCAAAGGGAGGAGATTTGATATGAATCAAAAAATCAAAATCGACACCGTGATCAGGGCAGGACTCATGGTCCTTTGCATGATGCTTTTTTCTGCCGTCACACCTGCCGTTGCAGGCGATACGCTTAATTACCGTCTGAAATGGCTGTTCAACACCTCTGTGGCCGGAGACATCATTGCCGACACCGGTGGTTTTTTTAAAAACGCAGGGCTGGATGTCTCCGTAAATGAAGGCGGGGCCGGAAAAAATGCCATCAAGGAGCTCGAGCTGGGATATGCGAACTTTGGCGTGGCATCTGCCGACCAGGTCATCCGGGCCCTTGAAAAAGGCGCTGACGTGGTGGTTTTAGCCCAGCTGTTCCAGGTCAACCCCATGCAGTGGATCTACCGGTCGGATCAGCCTGAAATCAAGGGCCTTTCCGATTTAAAGGGCCGGCATATCGGGGTTACCTTCGGGGGGAATGATGAAACCATCATGAACACCCTTTTAGCCAAAGCAGGGCTTACATCAAAAGATGTCCGCATCTCAAGCGTCAGGTTTGATTTCACCCCGTTTTTAAAAAAAGAAGTTGATGTGTGGCCGGTATACCGCAACTCCCAGGGGGTCATCCTGGAAGACAGGCTGGCTGCAGAAGGCGAACAGGTAAAATTTTTCAACCCTGCGGACTACGGTGTATCCTTTGTGGCCAACTCGGTTGTGACCTCAGGCACTATGATGAAAAAACATCCGGAAACGGTAAAGGCCTTTATGACGGCGCTGCTGTCGGCCTGGGAATTTGCCGTGAATCCGGCCAATGAATCCCAGGTTTTAGCCCAAATCAAAAAAAAGGATAAAGGCACCAAAGACGATATCCGCCAAAAACAGCTTAAAGCCACCCGTCCTTTGATCAAACCGGACAAAGGGACAAAAATCGGCACCATTGATGTTCGAGCATGGCAGCAGACCGAACGTATCATGGTCAAGGAACAACAGATCATGGCCCCGGTTGATGTGACAAGCCGGCTCGTTGGGCCCAAAAAACAATCCTAAAATAGAGATTCCAGCACATCTAAAATTCTTTTTTTTGCAAAAGGTGATGATGCGATGCGCGCCTGGGCATCTTTAACGATCATTTCCCTGTCAGCCCACAGGGTATATTGTTTAAATTTATCTTTACGATGGATGCCCATGGCAAGGGCTACCAGATTAACATAATTATCCACACTGAAATCATATGCCGGTTCTTCAGTGACAAAAGTCTGGCTGCAATAATGACATATGGTTACTAATCGATCAGCCCCTGTATTCCCGGCTTCGTCCAGGCGTTGTTTTCGGATATGCTTGCAGCTGTCCGGAAACCAGGTCATGGCACCGCTGCCGCAGCACATTGTATTATGACCACAATGCGCCATCTCGACCAGTTCTACCCCCGGCAATTGTCTTAACACATCACGGGGGCCGTTTATATCAGCACCGGTGTAAGCCGACTTACAGGCTTCATGGAGAGTGACGGTTCCTGCTGCTGCATCAGTGAGCTGCAACTTATGCATATTTTCGGCCAGATACTGGGGAAACGAAATAACTTTGAAAGGGATTTTCATTGAAGGTGAAATAGTTGTTTTAAACCGGCAATGGCAAGTGGGACACCACAATATAACAGCTTTGGGATTAAACTCCGACAGGGCTATTATCAGTTCCTCAGCCTTTTTTCCACCTTCTTTAACAGCACCGAAAAACAGATGGGAATCTGAGCAACAATAATCAAGTCCCGGCAAAAATGAGTAATCATCCCCGATGGCATCCATAATATCCAGGGCATTCAATAATTTTTCCGGCTGGAAATAGACATTGCATCCAGGAAAAAAAACGTACGGCGCATTTGGCTGCCCGTGCGACGATGTAATTTTGGTATATTCTGATTCAGAAACCTGAATATTTGCCATGACCCGCTGGGCGCTGTCCCGGCATCCAGGGTCCCTGAAAAATGAATTTTCAAGCCCTTGGCCTATAAGCCCTTGGCCAATATATTCCTGCTTGATAAGTTCGTTAATCAGCATGGGGTTAAGATCTTCAGGGCAAACCCCATTGGTACATTTAAAACACTCCATACAGGAAAAAGCTTTGGTATAAGCCTGTTTTGAAAAAAGGCCTTTGTCAATAAAATCAAATACCTTTTCCTGGATTTTTTGATAGGTGTCTTTGCTTGAATCCGTATGGGGCAGGATCGGACATGCCTGGGCACAGAGCCCGCATTGAAGGCAATTTTCTAAAAATCGCTGTTTTTCTTTTATATAATGGTTATACACCGTCATTCTTATGTTGCATATAAGGTCCATGGGATAGCCTGGTTTTTTCAATCAGGGCTATCCCATGTTGATTATCCTAAGGTTTATCTGTTCTATTTCATAGCCGCTTTAACCTTGGCGGCAACATCAGCAGGAACCCATTGGGTCCACAAGCTTTCGTACTCCTTGAGAAACCATTGGGCTGCCTCATCCGTTTCGGCTTTAGTGTCCTTCATATAAGCCAGGAACTTGTTGGTAATATCCAGCGTGGTTTCATACTTTTTTAACATTTCAATGACTTCAGGGGCTTGTTCGGGCAGTTTTTTATGGACAAGAATATCGCATTTTACGGCAGGATAGGCGCAGGCTTTTGTTGTGTCCCAAATCTTTTGGTCAAATGCGGGTTCTTCTAATTGATACATGTCCAGCTTACCAAGGACCCATGTAGGCGCCCAGTAGTAGCCCAGCCAGGGTTTTTTACGTTTGTAGGCGGTTTCCATGGAAGCGGCCAGGGCAGCGCCGCTGCCGGGCTGCATGATGTTGTATTGTCCTTCGATGCCGTATGCTTCAAACTTTTGATCATTGACCCGGGCGCATGTCCAGCCGGGGATACAGCTGTAAAAAATGCCCATTGAAGGATCTTCAGGATCTTTGAACAACTTCCAGTATTTAGGCAGATCAGATACTGATTTAAGGTCAGGGGCCATGGGTTTGATGCCACGTTCTTTGTCGCCTTCCACCACATATCTTGGCACATACCATCCCTGTACGCTGTTGGGAAAATTGGCCCCAAGATTTATGAACCCTTCATTGGTTCCGGCATCTTTACCCTTGGCAAGCCCCTCGTCGTAAAGTTCCTGCCAGTTTTCCGTCCAGGTTTCCATATTGACATTGGGGGCTTCCGCTCCCTTGGCCTGGATCAGGGCTGTATTGAGCATAACGGTTTCACCCTGGGTAAATTTGATGGGATAACCTAACCCCTTTTCAATGATAAAACCGGCAATACGGTTATGTACCTGGACGCTGTCCCATCCGAAATCAGCAAAAACAATGGTTTTTTGGGCTGTGGCCGGCGTTAATGCGCCCATTAATGCCATGGTGATGGTTACTGCCATAAACATCAGCACATTTTTTTTAATTGTCCTCATTTTTTTCTCCTTAATTAAAAGATCTTTACTATCACTCGATCATCAAGTTTTTAGGAAATTTTTTCCAACGAAGAAGTTGGGCAAATTAACAAAAATTTGATCATCGAGTATCAGTGCTTCTTCTTTGTTGCCAGAGCAAATGTAATGCGGTCAATGACAATGGCCATGAAAACGATACACAAACCAGCCTCAAATCC
>JAQYWJ010000114.1 GCA_030145005.1 Desulfobacter sp.
CTTCTTGGCGGGGAGTTGAAATGGCGCACGGCAAACTGAACTTTGTCATCAATTGAATTTAATTCATGATGGTGCTGTTCAATACATTTTAATCGTTTTAATAGCCCGGATTGATTAGCAATCTGAATGTTCAGTCCCGGGCGTGCATTAAGCTCCAGAATCATCGGGCCCTGATTTTTATCCAGAACAATATCCACTCCCTGGTATGCAAGACCGGTCATTTCATAACACCGAGAGGCAATCTCCAGCAATTTTTCCCAGAAAGGAATTTTAATGTTGGTTACCGGGTGTCCGGTATCAGGATGTCTGGTGATAATGGTATCTTTCCAGACAGCAGAAAGCGTGATACCTGTCGCAATATTGACTCCTGCACCGATAGCGCCCTGATGGAGATTGGCTTTGCCGTCTGACATCCGGGTGGGCAGACGCACCATTGACATGACCGGGATACCGAAGAAAACAATAATGCGGATATCCGGAACCCCCATATAAGAAATTGGCTCAAATATCAGATCCGGCTGTACCCGGTACTCAATGATGGCTTTATCGGATTGTCCGCCAAGACTGTACAGGCCGCTTAAAATATTGGAAATATGATATCTGAGTTCATCAGAAGTCATAAAGTTGCCGCTTGCTTTCCGGTACATATCCCTTGCACGGTCGGCAATCACCACAATTCCGTTACCGCCGCTACCGCAAGCAGGTTTAACGACAAAGCCATCTTGATGCTTGATAATATCGTCAATATCCTGGATCTGACGTTCGATTTCTATGACAGCATAAAGCTCGGGAACCGGAATTCCGGCTTCTATAGCAAGCTGCTTTGTCTTTAATTTATTATCAACAAGGGGATATTTGTTTCGGCTGTTATATTTCAGGGTATAGTTTGCATTTCTATTGTTAATGCCCAGAATACCTTTTTGTGAAAGTAGTTTAAAATAGTTAAACATTATTTGTTTTCCTGACAAATTCCTTGAAACGGTAGAGTTCAATCAGGCGGAAACCTGAATACCGGCCCAACAGAAGGGTGATGCCAAACAGGATGAAAAGCAATTCCGGGAAAAAAAACATGATATGTTCAATAATTTGATTTTTGATCACAAAATAAATCACAGCAGATACAAACAATGTCCCAAGCCCTTGGCTCAAAGCTTCTCCGGGTCCTCTTTCATCCCAGACTATGGACATTCTTTCTATCGCCATTGACAGAATAATAATAGGGAAAAGGGATACAGATAATCCAAGAGGCAGGCCCATATTATATGTAAAGATATTTAAGCCTGCTATGATGATGATAACAGCAATTAATATTGCTGATAATCTGGGGACAACAAGCAGTTTCAAGTTTTCCAGGTAAAACCGGATGGCAAGGCCGATAGCAATAACAAATGAAAACAGGATGATTCCCCACAGCAGTTGGGTTTCCCTGAAAGACAGTGCAATCAGAACCGGCATAAAGGTTCCGAATGTTTTAATTCCGATAATATTTCTGAAAATTACCACCAGTAACGCACCTAAAGGAATCAGCAGTATCACACGGTATATAATCTGGTTCTGGATGGGTAGGTTCAGTAATGAAAATTTAAAAAAATGGGGAGATGTGAGTTTGCTTTGCAAAATTGCGCTTTGAATCGCTTCAGTCTCATTTTTCTGGGCAGTTATCTGGATCTGGGGATTTGTTCCTCCCCGGATTTTATACAGGGGCTCAGAGCCTCTCCACCAAGCGATATAACTTTCCGGGATATCACCGCCTGAATTGTCAGGATTATAGCTTTTCCATTTTTTCTGATAATATACTTCCAGCCAGCTTACCATTTTCACCTGAAGGGTTTCTTCTCTTAGATCAAAACCGTGAACCAGTTGGGCGGGAATGCCTGCCAATGCCAGCAATTTGACGGCGGTTTCAATTTTTTTTGTTGTTGAAGCGGTTTCTTTTCCTAACAGCAAGGCAACATTTTCATCAATCCCGGGGGAATTCAGCTGCTTGAATAAATTTCCAATAACGGTATTCAAGTCTGCAGAATGTTTATAAATATCATTCCATAATCGGTTTGCTGCACTTAAGTAAGGCGCGTCAAGCGGAGGGGTTGATATTTCTCCGGGTTTTAACTTGTCGAGCTTTTTATTGGCTGTTTTCTGGACAAGAACCCGGTAATATAGGTGCTGTCTTCCTTTTGTTTTTCGGATGGACCAGACGGCTTTTCGGTTGTTGTTCTTTTTTAATGTAATCAGACCGTATTTTCCCGACAGGAAATGTTCAGAATTAATGGTGAAATTTTCAGATTCACCGGGTAAAAACAGGCCGGCTTTTAATGATTTGTTACCAGCATCCACTGACAGCCTGATTTCAATATCCCAGAGGTTAGATGTTTTGTCAGGTGTAAGGGGAAAGTTCAGAAAATAGTATTTAAAAATAAAAATTCCGGACCCAAGAAAGATAAACATGCCCGATAAAATAAATAGTTGAAATTTTTTCATTGTTCATCCAGTTGCACCGGCACTTTGCACCGCGGTTTATGGGTAAAGATGGCAGAAGGATCAATGATAAAATCATTCTCTAAGTCTCTCCTTCCGATCAGGATCTGATAGTTGAAATTGCGTCTGTCCATCAGACTCATTTTAATTTCTTTATGAATGCCGGCTAAGCAGATCTCCATATTGACAACCGGACGTTCTTCAAGACCTCCACCTTTGCGCTTGATTCTGATGATGTCAATTACTTTTTTTTCAACAAAGATTTGTTTGGGGTT
Source organism: Desulfobacter sp. (assembly GCA_030145005.1). Classification (GTDB taxonomy): domain Bacteria; phylum Desulfobacterota; class Desulfobacteria; order Desulfobacterales; family Desulfobacteraceae; genus Desulfobacter. The sequence goes on from JAQYWJ010000114.1 coordinate 2,751, forward strand.
TGTTTTTTTTGAATTGTCCCTCAGCTCAAAACTTACCCACGCCGCTTTCTCCCGGTCAAACTTTTTCAGGTTATAGGCATTAATTGCAGACCCCTTTGCGCCGGTATCCATTTTTGCACGCAGTCTCAGATTTCCAGGGTACACACGGATCATCTCAAGCCATCCGATGATTTCCTTGCTTTCAACCGGTATGGAAAACATAGGCAAAAAGAGGGAGGAACAGATTAGTATCAATATATATTTTTTTATCAATATTTTTCCTTTGCGAGTTATCTTTATTCATTATAAATTCGGTTAGAAAATCTTTATAATTTTATCTATTGATGGGCCTGTAAAAAGCCAGGGCGCTTAAAATACCCTATTTTTTTTAGGATATCAACGAGGAAATTCATACCACTATTCAAAATGGTTCGCAAAGATTTTTATTCATAGATATGACTAGCAAGCCCTTAAAAAGTCAGACCGGTGTCGGTTTATATGGCAATGCCGGGAAGGCTTTATGGCTTTGGCAGTGACAGCTTTTTCATTAGTTTCGGAAAATTTGAAATAGCCGATATCGCCATTATTCTTTACAAAAGGTCGGCATGGAGGATATTATGATACATAATTTTTCCAGATCGACACGCGATTATTCAAACGAAACGTATGAAGACAAAAAAGGAGAACATTCATGGGATCTACTACTCTTGGTGGAAATCCGGTAACTCTGGCTGGTGATTTTCCCCGAATCGGTGAACAGGCAAAAGATTTTAAACTTGTGGGACAGGATTTGTCCGACATAAAACTATCTGACTTTGCCGGTAAACAGGTGGTACTCAACATTTTTCCAAGTCTTGACACCCCCGTCTGTGCCACAGCTGTTCGTAAATTTAATGAAACAGCGTGTACCAGGAAAAATACGGTTGTGCTCTGTATCTCAGGGGATCTGCCCTTTGCCCACAAACGTTTCTGCGTTGCCGAGGGCATTGAGGATGTTGTGACTGCATCTGCCTTCCGTAATTCGCAGTTTGCTCTTGACTATGGTGTGGCGATACAGGACGGACCGCTGGCCGGTCTTACGGCCCGGGCCGTTGTTGTTCTCAATGCATCCGGTGAGGTGATTCATGCCCAGCTTGTGCCGGAGATCAAACAGGAACCTGATTATGAATCTGCGCTGTCTGCACTTTCGTAACCAGTAAAAAATAGAACAAGCGCCCATCCGGAAACCGGCTGAAAAGATTATTTCCGGATGGGCATTACTAAATAGTGTCTGAACGAAAACTTGGAAATTTTGTCGAGTACAAGGCGGGCGCAAATTTTAACCGGATGAATACATTGAGTGTTTTGAGGATTAAAATTTGCGGCCAACGAAGTAATCGGCAAAATTTACGGTTTTCGGTCGGGCACTAAATACTTCAAGGAGTTTGGTATGATCAGATTCTTAAAGTGGGTCGTCGTTACGATAGGCATTCTCGCCGGTTTGATTATCGGGGCTGCTGTACTGGTCCCCATGTTTGTGGATGTCGGAAAGTATCTGCCGGACATTGAAGCTATGGTGACCCGGCAGACCGGACGCAGTTTTTCCATGGGCGACGATATCAAACTGTCCCTGTTCCCCTGGGCCGGGATTCGTCTGTCTGACTTGACCCTGGGCAATCCTGAAGGATTTGAGGAAAAGCCCATGATCACGGTGAAAAGCTTTGAAGCCCGGGTAAAGGTCCTGCCCCTTTTTTCCAAACAGATTCAGGTGGAAAAATTCATTGTGGAGTCTCCCAGTATTGCGTTGGTTAAAAATAAGGCAGGTCTGGGGAATTGGGAAAATATAGGGTCCTCGAATATTGGCGGTTCGGATCAGGGTGATCAGGCCCAATCCACCGACCCTGCGGAGGACACCTCTGCAAAAACACAGACAGCTGGCACAGAGCTTCCCATTGAATCACTTATCGTTGAACGGTTTGCCGTCTTCAACGGGTTCCTCTCCTATGTGGACAAGGGCAGCGGCCTGTCCAAAAAGCTTTCAGATCTTAATTTAGATCTGTCCGGCATCAGCCTTGATAAAGCCATTGACATTACCTTGGGTGCCAAAATGGACGGAAAACCCCTATCTTTGACCGGCACAGCCGGGCCTGTGGGGAAAAATCCCGGTGCCGCGGATATTGATTTTGATCTTATGGTCAAGGCGCTGGATCAACTGGCTCTTTCCCTTAAAGGCCGGCTGATTAAACCCATGACCGAACAGAACGTTGATCTGGCCGTTGATCTGGCGCCGTTTTCGCCTAAAAAGCTGTTTGTCACCCTGGATCAGGCCTTTCCCATTGAAACCGGTGATGCCTTAGCCCTGGATAAGCTCTCCCTGAAAGCGGTTGTCAAAGGGTCCGCTAAGTCAGTGAGCGTATCAGACGGGGTCTTGGTGCTGGATGATTCTACCATGAATTTTAGTGCCCGGGCCCAGGCGTTTGAAAAACCGGATCTTAAATTTATCCTTTCCCTGGATAAGATTGATGTGGACCGTTATCTGCCTTCGGCAACGGAAAAGGATTCGGGCCGGGCTGCTTCAGCCAAGGACGGGTCCACGGCCATGGGCACCGGTAAGGGCAGCAGAAAAACCAGTACCATTGATTATGCGCCTTTGCGCAGGATGGTGCTGGATGCAAAGGTGAACATTGGCAGCCTTAAGGTCGCGGGATTAAGCATGGCCAATATTACAGCCTCTCTGGCAGGCAAAAACGGAGTGTTTACCCTGGATCCTTTTTCCATGGATCTGTACCAGGGAAAGGCTGGGGCAAAGGCCAGGGTTGATGTGCGTAAAAATACCCCGACAACAAACCTGCACCTGACAACCAGCAACGTTCAGGCCGGGTCCGTCATCCGGGACAGTATGGGCAAGGATATTATTGAAGGGGCACTGGCCTCGGATATTTCCCTTTCCATGACCGGTGACACCCTGGATATGATTAAAAAGACCCTGGCCGGCAAAGGACAGCTTAAATTTATTGATGGTGCTATTGTGGGTGTTGATATTGCCGGCACCATCCGTAATGCCAAGGCAGGCATTGGCCTGGGTGAGTACACCACGGAAAAGCCGAGAACCGATTTTGCCGAACTTAAGATTCCATATACAGCAGCCAAGGGCCTTGTAAAAATTTCGGAGGCCTCTCTTGTCTCCCCCCTGTTAAGGCTTGTTGCCAACGGACAGACCCTTCTGGTAAAAGAAACTCTGGATTTCAGGATTGAGCCGAAACTGGTGGCCACGCTTAAGGGGCAGGGGGACACCAAGGACCGTTCAGGGCTATTGATTCCCCTTGTGATAACCGGCACTTGGGAAAATCCAAAGGTGCGGCCGGATCTTGAAGCCGTATTAAAGAACCGGCTGCCCGACGCTGATGAGCTCAAACAACTCATTAACGGTGACGGATCGGACTCTGGTGAAAAAACTGACATTAAGGATACAGCCAAGGGGCTGATAAAGGGTTTGTTTAATTAATTATAGGAGGAGTGTTTAAAATGTGTAAAAAAAGAATCAGCGTTTTAGCAGTAGCTCTTGTTTTTGCCTTTGTTCTGGGGGGGCAGGCGCCTGCTCTGGCCGGAAATTCCATGCTGGAGCAGGGCTCTTCATTGATTAAATCCCTAAACAAAAGCGGCAGTAGTGAAAGCAGTAACAGTTCTGACAGTTCCGGTTCAAGCGCCGGCAGCCTGACCAACAGCGAAATTATTTCCGGTCTTAAGGAGGCGTTGGAAACAGGCGCCGGAACCGTTGTCAGCCAGTTGGGCGCTGAAGACGGATTTAATTCCGATTCCAGCATCCATATCCCTTTGCCTTCCTATCTTTCCACGGCGCAGACCTTGATGGATAAGGCCGGGCTGGGGTCCTATGCAGAGGACCTGGAACTGAAACTGAACCGGGCTGCCGAGGCGGCCACCCCCAAGGCCAAGGCGTTGTTTGTAAATGCCATTTCACAGATGTCCTTTGACGATGCCAACAGCATTCTCAATGGCGCGGATGATGCTGCCACCCAGTATTTTAAGAAAAAAACCTCTGACGATCTCACCGAGGCCTTTACCCCGGTGGTGGAGGAGACCCTGGAAGAAATCGGGGCAATTAAATCCTATGACCGGATGATGGAAACATATAAATCCCTTCCCCTGGTTCCCGATGTAAAGGGCGATCTGGCAGA
>JAQYWJ010000115.1 GCA_030145005.1 Desulfobacter sp.
GGGTGTTCCTGCGATCATTTGATGATATAATTCTGGGCTTAAAATGTGATTACTCCGTATCCTTTTTCGATGAATGCACCCATGGAAGGATGATTGGTCATATTCCCAACCAGAGGGATTCCTTCCGTTTCAACTCCCCGCCAAGGAGTCTCCTTCCTGAGCGATAGCGAAGGTGGGGGATGAATTGGCGGATTGTGTAAAAAGGCGGATTAAGGCTCCGCCGGGCCTATAAACACCCTCCTAAGAGGGGTAGGGTTCGCCTCGCCAATGTTCAGCAAGCTTCGCAACGTGGTTGACCGCCCCTGCCTCACAGGGCTTTTACAGTGCCACGACAGGGCTTTGGCCTGGCGAATACATCTACTCTGTTTTCTTGTCCCAGAAATTACGGCTTTCCTGGAGAATGTCACTGATATCCTCATCAATATCCTGGCCGGCCTCCTTGGTTTCCTTGTCTCCATCTTCCAGGTCAATATCCGTCAGTTCCCCAACGCTTAAATCTTCTATATCATCCTCTTTGGATAAATCATCAATCAATTCATCACCGTCATCGGCTTCAAGTATATCTGAGTCGTCCTGATCAACTGCAGATTCATCTTCAAGGTCTTCAATTTTCAGTCCGGACTCAGCATTCTGGAAATCATCAGGCAGGTCCTCCGGTTCCAGAACCTCCGCCTGGGCTTCCCCAGGCTCCTTATCCAGTGCATCATCATAATCCGGAAGGTTAATGGACAAATTGTCATCCAGATCTGATGCCGGTGCCTCTTCTTCATCCTGCGGGTCTTGTTTTGGTGCCGTACTTTCACTATCTTCAAGCAGGTTGCCGTTCCGGTCAAAAAGCAGGCTGCCATTCAGATTGATTTCATAATCAAGCCTGAACGCCACGTCATTATCATGTACAACAATCCGGCCGCCTTTGGGGGACAGCGCTCTTACACTCAGGCGTTCCTTGAACAGATCCCTGACTGCATCAAGGGATAGATCTTTTTGGACAGATGCAATGAGGTCTTTTTCTCCGTTCAGTATGACTTGGGGATCTGTAATTCTCATGCATAACTCCTTCGTTTATCGATTGAATGCGGTGTTGGCAAAACTGGGTTCAATAAAGTTTTCAAGGTCAATAATTTTACCGATTTCCATGACATCATGCATGTATCTTTGAATTTCATCAAGATCTGCTGCTTCCGGATAGAGTCCGTCCCAGCGGATTGCCATGGGCTGGGAAAATACATTTTGAAGCACCTGGGGATTCAGGCCCATTTTACCTTCGGGGTCCAAAAATTTTACACCAATGTCCGCAGCCCGGGCCTTGTCGTTTTCAATATACTCGCCGGTATCCACCAGTAGGGATACAAACTCCTGAACAGCTTCAGGATGTTTCTGGATAAAGTCTTTTTGCATGGCCACAATGCAGCAGGGATGATTCTCCCATCGTGTGGCAGAATAAAATTCCAGGTTGCCGATTTCCCCCTTGATGGCTTTGGTGGCAACCGGTTCGGCAACCATGAATCCACCCACATCCTCGTTTTCTTTCATAATGCCGGGCATCTTGATGGGGGGAACCACCTCAAAGCGTACATTAATAGCTTTTTTTCCCGGAACACCGGGTTTCAGCCCCAGTTCTTTTAAAAATTTATGTGCAAGCATGTGGTGAACCGACATTTTGTGGGGAATATCCACAACCTTATATTTGTAAAAGCTTTGCAAAGAGTCAAACCTGTGATCATAATGCCGGGAGCGTACAAATGTGGAACCGTTCTTGTGGGCATACAGGACCAGTTGAATGGGGGAATCATAGGCAAACAGATCCATGGCAATGGGTGCCAGAACAAAGGCACAGTCGATTTCTCCGCTTTCAAGGCCTTCCTGTATGGGGTTCCATCCACCCATAAGGCTGGTGGACAGGTCAAAGTACTGGGGTTCCACATCCCCTTGGTTAATCCGGTGTTTCAAGGCACCCAGGGCAAGGTGGTCGGTGATCTGGATGTGGGCAACGTTGAGTTCAACGCGGCCTCCGATAATGCTTCTCCTTTTTGTTACCCGCTGTTTTTTCATCCCTCCGGAGAAGGCCGCTTCAATCGCCTTTGTTATTTCCTCCGCATTAAAGGGTTTCGGGCAATGGGCATTACCGCCGGCTTCCAGAATGGCTTTCTGCTGGCCCATGTCAGCCTGGGCCGTGGCCATGATGAAAGGCAGATCCTTAAATTCCTCAGAGGCCCTTAATTCTTTGAGAAAACCTAGGCCATCCAGCATAGGCATGTTCCAGTCGGATATGACGAGATCAGGTTTTTCAGCTTTTACTTTTTCAATGCCGTCTGCACCGTTCACCGCCATAACAAGGTTTGAAAATCCGGCTTTCCCCAGAATTTGTTTGAACATTATCCGCATGGTGCCTGAATCATCTGCCACAACAACTTTAATATTCGGGTCTACCGCCATAAAATACTCCTTATGTCCTGTAAAGGTGTTTTATATAAAAATTAAAAATCATATTTTTTTAAACATCGCCGGCCCATGACCAGCTGAATCTGTACTGCAATTTCTGGAAAATTCTGTCGAGTATAAATCCCAGCATGCCGATGGCAATGATTATGGCCATAAGTTTGTCATACTCCATGGTATCCCTGGCATCGTTAATCAGATAGCCTAAGCCCGATGATACCCCTAAAAACTCTGCCGGGACCAAAACAATCCACGCAATCCCCAGTGCCAGTCTGATGCTGGTTATCATATGGGGGATGGAATATGGGAGAACAATCGTCTGAATGAGTTGAACGTTATTGGCACCCTGATTCAAAGCCATTTTTAACCACTGGGGATTAATGTCCATGACACCAATGGCTGTGTTCTGTATTATAGGACAAATTGTCGCCATTATAATTAAAAAATGGACAGCAGACTCAAAGCTTGTAAATAAAAGCAGTGCAATGGGCATCCAAGACAGGGGACTGATCATTCTTACGAATTGAATCGGCGAATACGTCAGCTTGCGAAGACGTGTAAAAAAACCGATCAGTACGCCTAATGGAAGTCCGATGAATGCTGATATGGCTATGCCTACAACGATCCTACGCAGACTTGCAAAAACCGACATCCAGAATTTGGAATTCTGAAAGGCATCTACCAGGGCTGCAAGGGTTGGGCCGGGTAGAAATCCCTTAAAATGGTATAATTCGGGACGGGTAAAGATGAATTGCGTAACAGCTGCCCAGGCAAAGGCAAACAGGACAAGCCCGGCCAGTTCATATTTCCAATCCGACCATGCCTGAATAAAAAATGATGATACCGCAACCTGTACGGCTCTGTCCTGGGAATTTTGTTCAGTTGATCTCAATGGTTTCTTCCCTGGTAAATGTATTTTCTATACCGCAATGGCAGAAGCCTTCCATGCCCCCCATGTCGTCCAGAGCCTTTCTGACAAAACGGTCGTCCACAAGCTGTGAAACAGCTGTGTTTGTGTCGAGACTGGTCAGAAAATCCGTGTTGCCCTCAACCTTGGTTTTTTTCATCTGTTCCAGAATAAAACGGGTGGCAGATGGAAAAGGAAAAGGTTGGAAGCCTATTCTTTCTACATTCCAATGGGGGTGTACCAGTTCTTTTTCGGGAATGGCACCAAAAACCCGGTTAAGGACGGATTCATCTACCGGCAGAAATCCTTCGCCGTCTCTGCTGAGCAGGTGGGCTGTTTCCCTGGGATTTTGGAGGCACCACGCCTGGGCTCTTACAATGGCATTTACCGCCTTTTGGGTCATGGCCGGATTTTGTTGGATCAGATGGTCATTGGCTACGACAACACAACAGGGATGATTTTTCCAAATATCTCCAGAATATCGCATGATTTTTGCCGAAAATTTTTCCTGGGCCAGGGCGTTGAAGGGGTCTGCCACGATAAATGCATCTATTTTATTCCCCAAAAGCGCCTGGGGCATATCCGGGGGCTGCAAAATAAACAGGTTCACCTCGTGGGAGGCAAGCTTTGAGCCCGGCGGACGGATTACAGGTTCAAGCCCCTGGACCTGAAGGCCTAACTGCATGACCAGATTGTGCATGGAATACCATGAGGGCACGGCCACCTGTTTTCCCGAAAGATCCGCAAACCGGTTGATGCCGGAGTCTGCTTTGACTGTGACTGCGCTGCCGTTGGTATGATCCCAGGCCAACACTTTGACGGGTATATTCTGCTTGAATCGCATCCACACGGGGATGGGGAAAAGCATGTGGACCAGGTCAAATTTGCCCGTTAAAAAAGATTCGGAAAGTACATTCCATGAACGCACCATGACCGGTCGTTCCACATTAAGTCCTTCATGGGAAAAATAGCCCAGACTATATGCAACAAGCAAGGGTGTAGCATCTGTAATGGGCAGATAACCTATTTTTAACGATCTTTTTTTTGCTGCTGCCGGACAGGGAAATACCATGGGGGTACAGGCGGCTGCACCTGCTGTCCGTATTGCTGTTTTTAAAAAATTTCGTCGTGAAATGACGTCGGTGCATACCGGCTTTACATGGTTAAATCCCATCCGTAAGGCTCCGTTTGACTAAATATGCGATTTTAAACCGATCGAGAATATCGGTTCTCAACTCTTTTATCACAGGGTCATGCTGGTTTCTAGGATAGGGTTCATTGATATCGAAAATATCGGAGATGCCGGCAGGAGATCCTGCCAGAACCACAATTTTATTTCCAAGGCGTATGGCTTCATCAATATCATGGGTGACAAAGACCGCAGTAAAGCGTTCTGACATCCACAGATTTACCAGTTCCTCCTGGATATGGGCCTGGGTAAAGGTGTCCAAAGAGGCAAAGGGCTCGTCAAGCAGCAGGACCTGGGGATGTCCCACCAGGGCCCTGGCCAGGCAAACTCGCTGGGCCATGCCCAGGGAGAGCCGGCCGGGTTTTACTTCAGCCGCACCAGCCAGTCCCATGATTTCCAGAAACTGGCTTACCCGGTATTCCAGGTCCTGGGTGTCTTTTCTGATTTTACAGCCATAGGCCACGTTTTCCTTAACGCTGAGCCAGGGGATCAGGGCCGGCTGCTGGAACAGCATGGAACGTGATGAGTGGATGCCGGTAATGGGGCTGCCGTCCACCCGGATTTGACCGCAGGTCGGAGTTTCAAGCCCTGCCAGCAAGTTCAGCAGGGTGGTCTTCCCACAACCCGATTCACCCAGAATAATCACAAAATCTCCTGGATTTATGGAAAAGGAAATATCCTTGAGAATCTGATGGTGTTTTTTTCCCGGTCCGTCGTAGGATTTACAGATTTTTTCAATATCTATTTTCAAGTACTATATTTCCGATAGAGCCGTATGAATAAATTCCGGTCTGATAAATCCATTAAGGTCCGTTCCGGCAGGCATTACCGCCATGGTTGTACGCATATAATCAAGCACGATGTTTAAAATTTCCATATCCGGGACCAGAAATTTTGGGCAATAGGTTATCCCCGATGTTTTAAGTGCCCTTTGCGTCTGGTCGACAGAAAGGCCTAAAAAAGAGGCTGACATGCTTTCAATGTCTTTTTCGGCGGCGTTCGGGGCTGACATATACCGGTCAAGTTGCCGGGCACTATCAAGCAGGCAGCTAACCATCAGGGCCAAATCTTCCCCTTTGGTTTTAAGCAGGTCCTGGTGTACCACGAATGCGCTGCCCGGGTGATTCTTCCACAGATCCCGGGAAATGAGCAGATGTCTGAAACCTTTTTTCTCAACCTCAGCGTCACCAAAGGGGGCAGGGCAGATAAAAGCTGCAATATCGCGGTCAAGATCCGAATTTGCCATTTCCGGCATCAGGGCACATGGTACCGATTCAATGTCGACGCTTTTTCCCGGTTTTCCCAAACCGGCGATTTTCAATTTTCCTGCACTCAGCAGCCTGTGCACAAGCATATGCTGAATACTAAACCTGTGCGGGATCAAAACACTTTTTCCCTTAAAATCCGCCAATCTTTGAATCTGCCCAGGTACAATGATTCTGCTGCCTGCCCTGTGGGTGAACATGAGCATGGATATGGCCGAACCTTTGTCAAACAGATACATGGCCTGGGCAATATCCATGAACGCGGCATTGATATCCCCGGATGATAACCCCTTCTCTACCTGTTCCCAGGAACGCATGCTAAAAGTTATAACATCCGTATCGCTACCTGACCCTTTACGCTGGATGTAACGGGGCAAAGCAATCCCCAGTATCAGATGGTCAATACTAATAAAATGTCCGATTCGGATAGTCAGAGCAGCCTCAAATATTTTACATTTATTACTTTGGAATTTTTAGAAGAACTTTAACACAGCCCGGAATGCGTTGGCAAGTTTGTAAACGCAATTTAGGGCCATGGAAATTTTAAAATCCATAAATAGGGCGAAGGATTTTTACCCGTATTCAAGGCGCATCACATCAATGGACACATATATTACAAAAAAAACAGCCGGGCAAGTCAACGCTTTTCTGCACGGCTGGGCGACACGGATATCCCTTGGGCCATTTTTAACGCCGTTTTGTCACAGTAATTTGTTTTTTTCGCCGGGGGTGTTTCATCAGATCGGCGGAGCAATGGTGACGATGATTCGCATTTTTGTGTCCGCCATCACCCCGTGGGGTTCCCTGATTTCCGAAATCAGAATATCCCCTTCATTGGCTGGAATTTTTGTATCATTTTCCCCCAGAAACCATCCCTTTCCCTCAAGAACCTGGATAGACAATTCCCCGTCCAAATCGTGTGAATGCACCGGAAAAGTCACTCCGGCATCAAGGTTAAAATTGATGATTTTGAAAAATTCTGAAGTTTGAACTAAAAAGAATCTTTTCATAGCGCCGGAGTTAAACTCGTTGGTTTCTGTGAGTTTTAAAACTTTCAT
>JAQYWJ010000116.1 GCA_030145005.1 Desulfobacter sp.
CACCTATTTCGGCGTGAATTTCGTTTTATCCGGGCTTCACAGTTACGGCTAAGGCCCGTGGTCAGAATTAAATCTGCCACAGATGCGCCGGATTTTAAGTCGCCATCAAGGCACGCCAATGTAATCAGATTGTTCCTGATGTCCTTTGGCGTAACGCCGAGGGCGGCTTAAAAGACAAGCAGATGGGCGATTTTATTTTGACCATGGGCCTTAGCAGGCTCTGAACAACAGATATCTGTCCAAGCCGACTTCATCAGCAAGGCTTCGCCGGTTTCATCTCAAATACTCAAAAGCACCTCCGGCGTTGCCTTAAAAAAATTATTGGCACCAAATGATTTTTCAACAATCGTTACTGTAATAGATTATTCTATCGCTCTATATATCGGAATTTGTATTTAGTACACCACGGCGTAAGTCCGTATACAGTTTTTTAGCCCGGCAAACTTCTTTAAATCAGGGCATCCGGCGTTTATGAACCGTGTACATATTTACGCCGTGGTGTACTAAGAGCCTGTTTGAAAATTGATGAATCGGCTGGAATCTCATGAAATTTCGCTTCGCCCCCCTAATTTTTAAACAGACTCTAAAAATTACATTTTGTCCGGTTATTTTTTTAAGCTATTGTATAAAAGATAAAATAGCTTAAAAAAATGATTTTGAATCCGTTTTTGTTCAGGACGTTCCCGGGTAAGGGTTTTCCCAATTAAACTTGACAAGGGAAACATATATTAATATAGATTGACCGAATTTGTATTTTCTGGACGTATCGCAGAAAATCGGCATGACAAATGTTGTTCTGCGAAAAATATTGGCCTGGGGACTTACCCGGGGCCGCAAGGGTATGGTAACATCAACATTTTAACATTGATGGAGTTTTCATGAGCGAGTTAGAAAACAAAGCAAACGATGGTCCTGGGGGGGGTGCGCACCACGGCACCAACAATGGTCCAGAAGATGACAAGGGCTTAGGCCTTGGCGTCATCTTTTTTATGGGGGCATTTCTGGTATGCTTCCTGTCGGGCTGGCTGCTGTTTCCAAAATTGCTTTATTCAAAAAAGGAGCAGCCTTTTAATTTCGATCACAACCTTCATGTCGAAGAAGCAGGTGATTGTGAAACCTGCCATTTTTTCAGAGAAGACGGTACCTTCTCCGGAATCCCGGGCCTGGAAGCCTGTATGGAATGTCATACGGATGAACCCATGGGAGAGACCGATGACGAAGCCGTTTTTGTAGAGGAGTATGTAGCCCAGGGGAAGGAAGTGCCTTGGTTGATTTATGCCAAACAGCCTGATTGCGTGTTTTTCTCCCATGCCGCTCATACGGTTGCAGGCGGCATGGATTGTAAGACCTGCCATGGTCACATTGGTGAATCATCATCTTCGCGGCCCTATGAGGAAAATAGAATTACCGGCTACAGCCGTGATATCTGGGGCAAGAATATCTGGGGGATCAAAAAGAATTCCTGGGATCGTATGAAGATGGATGACTGCGCGGACTGCCACCGGGAAAAAATGGGTCACAAGGGCTACTGCTTCCAGTGCCACAAGTAAGATACCTCAAGGACAAGAATTTCAAAGTTTATAAAGGATGACTTATGAAAATTGACAGACGAAGCTTCTTGGGATTGGGACTTGGCGCGGCAGCCGGCATCGCGCTTTCCCCTGTGGGTGTCAAGCTGACAGATGATTCTTCCATCTGGACCCAGAATTGGCCCTGGACCCCTGTCCCTGAAGACGGAGAAATAACCTATGACCGATCCGTATGCAGCCTGTGTCCAGGTGCCTGCGGCATCAGCGTCAGAAAAATAAACGGACGGCCTGTTAAGATCGAAGGCCTTGACGATCACCCTATTAATAACGGTGGTGCCTGTCTCCACGGCATTTCCGGCCTGCAGTATCTTTATGATCCTGCCAGAATAAAAACCCCGTTAAAGAAAAACGGAAACAAATTTGAAAAGATTTCCTGGGATGAGGCCATTTCACTTGTGGCCCAAAAATTGGGTGAAATCCGTGAAAGCGACACACCTGAATCCCTCGGTCTGATCACTGGTGCCGACAACGGATCCATGAGCCGGCTTTTTGAACGGTTTATGGGTGCTTTCGGCTCTCCCAATACCTATACCATGCCAAGCCTTGAATCCAATCTGGCGCTGACGGCTGCTGCCATTCACAGTGCAGATCGAAGCCTTGGGTTTGATCTTGATCATTCCGATTTCATTTTAAGTTTCGGTGCGGCAATTATTGAAGGCTGGGGTTCACCTGTTGCCTGTATCCAGGCTAATGCGTCAAGACGTGAACGCAAGGCCAAACTTGTACAGGTTGATTACAGACTGTCTAATACGGCCAATGCCGCAGATAAGATTATTGCCGTGAAACCCGGCACTGAAGCAGACCTGGCATTGGGTCTTTGTGCGGTACTGCTTGCAAAGACCCAGATTTCAACCAACACGCTTTACGGGGACGTCAACAAGTTAGCTTTCGCTGCCATGTTGGAAAAAGAGTATACACCGGACAAGGTGGAGGCGATCACTGGTGTCAAAGCTGCCGATATTGAGGCCCTTGCCATGGAGTTTATCAAGGCAAAGGCACCTGTGGCCGTGCCGGGAAAGGGCAGGGGAGATGTTGGTCAAAGCCTTCGTGAATTCGCTGCAGTCCAGGCCCTTAATGCACTGGCAGGCCGCCTGAACAAAGAAGGTGGCGTGTTTGTCATGTGGCCGGCCGGTTATTTAAACTTTCCCGAAAATGTAATGGATGCTGCTGCTGAACAGGGCGCGGGCAAGGCTAAACTTGCCGGTTCCGTTAATGAACTGGTTGACAAGCTTGAAAAGGACGGTGGCCTTTCAGCCCTGTTTATTTATAATGCCAATCCCTGCTATGCTTTGAACAACCCTGAAAAAGTCAAGGCAGCCATGGACAAAGTTGGATTCAAGGTCAGCTTTAGTTCTTTCATGGATGAAACTGCCCTTAGATCTGATGTGATTCTGCCTGCATCCATTTTCCTTGAACGCCTTGAAGATGTCGTTTCCGGTGCGGGTCTTGCTAAAACAGTCGTGGGACTGTGTCGGCCCATGGTTAAACCCGTATTTGACACCAAACATCCTGGAGATGCACTGATCCTTCTTGCACAGGCCATGGGTGCCGGCATTGCACAAAGTTTTTCCTGGGAATCCTATGAGGCCTGCCTTGAAGAAGTGACGGAAAAAATCTGGGATACCCTGTCCGACGACGGGTATGTCGTCATTGATGACAAGCCGCCTGTGGGAACCCCTGCAACGGATTTTACCTTTCTTGTTTCCGCCCCCAAAGTTGCTGTGCCCATGGGTGAAGGCGATTACACCCTGGTACCTGTTGATAAGATGCGGCTTGCCGGCGGTTCAATGACATCTTCTCCCTTTGCTGTTAAAACCGTTTCCGATACGGTCCTTTCAGGAAAATACAGTGTTGTTGAAATTAATCCGACCACTGCAGGCGTCTTGAAAGACGGTGATATTGCTGTCCTTAAAACCGCCATGGGAACGGCGAAGGTGAAAATCGGCTTTAATGAAGGTATTCTGCCCGGCGTGATCGGTATGCCAAGGGGGCTTGGACATGCCTTCAATAATCCTTATGTGGCCGGTAAAGGTGTCAATGTCAATGATCTGATCGGCCCGGTCATCGAGCCTGGTTCAGGACTGGATGCTGCCTTTGGAATTAAAGCCTCCCTTTCCAAGGCGTAAACTGTTTTAAGAAATCTTTTTAAGAGGTTCTGATGATAGAAAATAAAAAAGTCCATAAGTTCGGAATGGTTGTTGATCTGGACAAATGCACGGGATGCGGTGCCTGCATGGTCTCGTGCATGTCCGAGAATAACGTTCCGTTTAAGGAGGATGAATCCAACAAAAAGGACAGCATCACCTGGATGCGGGTGTACAAACTGACCAATGGAAAGTCCTTTCCGGAAACTGAAATAGTTTATTTGCCCCGTCCCTGCCAGCACTGCGGCGGAATCGGTGACCATGGTCATTCTCCCTGCGTATCCGTCTGTCCTGCCACTGCAACCGACTACGGTTATGATACAGGTATTGTCAGCCAGATCTATACCCGTTGCTTTGGCTGCCGGTACTGCATGGGGGCATGCCCGTACCATGCCAGATACTTTAACTGGTGGGATCCCAAATGGCCCAAGGGTATGGAAAATTACTTAAGTCCGAATGTGTCCCCGCGTATGCGAGGTGTGGTTGAGAAATGCTCCTTTTGCTATCACAGGTATCAGTTGGCCCGGGAACAGGCCATGATCGAAGACCGTGAAATAGAAGAGATGGAGTATCAGACCGCATGCACCACAGCGTGCCCGGCAGGTGCCATTGTGTTTGGTGACCTGAACAACCCTGCCCACAAGGTCCATCAGATCGTTAAACCTGATCCCCATCCTGACCCAATGAATCACAAGGTTGTGGGAAAATCCAGAAACCCGAAAGTTTTCAGGCTGCTTGAACGTCTTGGCACCAACCCCAAGGTGTATTACATGTCTGATCGGGAATGGGTCAGAAAGGCCGGGGACAACTACCTTAAAGGTGAGTGGGAAAATGTTAAAACCCATCATGGGGCGTCTTCATCCCATGGTTAACTTGCATAAAACTATTTAGGAGTAATTAGATATGGATGATGCATTAATACCCGAAGGCGCCAAACGGTGTGCATTCCCAATATTCATGATTGGCATTGTCATCGTGGGTGCTGTACTGCTTTGGGGCGTTTATGCCATGTTTCTGTGCTGGTTTAAAGGCCTGAATCAGACCAACATGAACGATTACTACGGATTTGCCCTGTGGATCTGGGCTGATCTGGCAGTCATTGCGGTTGGTGGCGGTGCTTTCTTCACAGGTCTTTTGAAATACATTTTCAAGGTTGATGAGCTCAAAAATATTATCAACTTTGCCGTGATCATCGGTTTTATCTGCTATAGTTCCGCGCTGCTGATCCTGGCCATTGATATTGGACAGCCGCTGCGCGGCTGGTTTATTTTCTGGCATGCCAATGTGCATTCCATGCTTACAGAGGTGGCCTATTGTCTGTCCTGCTATTTTGCAGTACTGACCATTGAATTTATTCCCAATATCCTGGAAAACCGCCAGGCCAACAAGGTGCCCTTTTTTCACCATCTGGCCCACAATATGCACGAGGTGATGGCCGTATTTGCCGCCACCGGCGCTTTTTTGAGTTTTTTCCACCAGGGGTCGCTGGGCGGTGTGGCCGGCGTTATGTTTGGCCGTCCTTTTGCCTACCGCGAAGGCCTTTTGATCTGGCCATGGACCTTTTTCCTGTTTACCTGGTCTGCCGCAGCATTTGGCCCCTGCTTCACCCTGCTGGTGACCAAGATTACGGAAAGAATCACGGGTAAAAAGCTGGTAGGAGATAAAACCATCAATCTGCTGGCAAAAATTTCCGGGTGGATGATTACCACCTATATTATTGCCAAGATCATTGATACCATTTACTGGGCATTCGTAACCGCCCCATCCATGGGCTTCAAACTGAGCCATTTTTACAGCAATAACGGGCTCTACGGATACTGGATGTTGATTACCGAAGTGATTCTATGCGGTGTTGTGCCGGGGTTGCTTCTGATTAATAAAAGCACCCGGGAAAATCCCACCACCCGCACCATTGCCATAATTCTGGGCGTCATTGGTGTTTGCCTGAACCGGTGGGTTATGGTGCTTCAGATCATGGCCGTGCCTGTGATGTCCTTTGACACCTGGGCATTGTATATCCCCAGCTGGCAGGAAGTGGCCACCACCATTTTGCCTGTTGCTTACGGAATTATCCTGATTGCCGTTGCATACCGGTACCTGCCGGTATTCCCCCAGGAACTTGAACTTAACGAATCTGCCGATGCGGCAGCTCAAAACGGATAAAGGAGGTTTTAATGTTTCCCTTTTGTTTTGAATGGGCCTGGGACATGGGACATGCAATTTTTTTCGGTGGTTTCTGGTATGCCATTGGCATTTTAGGGGCAGGTATGACCTATTGCTTTCTTAAGGCAGCCTATGACACGATAAATGATAACGGCGACTCCCATCACTGATATTTAACATGCGCGAAAACGAAAAACGCCTGCTTGACTCTTTGAGTGAAGCAGGCGTTTTTATTGTGTTTTTACGATCTTTTTTGATACACCTGTTCGGCCGCATCCGCACCATCAGCCCTGTCTCCGGGATCGGGCAGCAGCATCTTTTGAATCCGATCCACATACAGGCTTTTAATGACAAGATTGGGAACTTTTAAACGCACCTTTAAATCCGGTGTATCATCGGCAAGGGTCAACACGCCAAAATAATAAAGAAAAGAAGCCAGAAACGCTTTATCCTTTGATTGATCTGTCAGCATCTCTTTGATGCCGAAACGATCTTCAATATCAGAAACGACAACCTCATGGTTTTGAAGCAATGACGGCCCTCCAGGAACTCAGTAATAAATGGAAGTATCACCTGGTTGACACTATTGAGCTCAAACAGCACATCAAATATGCCGTCAAAGGTAGACCAACGCCGGATACCCCGATCACATCAATTAAATTGCAAATCAATGCGGACTTAAAGGTCAATCAAGAAAAAGCCGATTAAGACCGCGATCAGAAATCCTGTTTTATTCTTGGTACCTCAATTCCAAGAGTCCAGTTGAGCGACGAAGATGTATTTTGGGGATATAAAGGTCAGTCTAAAGTCGAGAATGGCTTCCGATTCATCAAAGACCCTTTATTTTTTGCATCTTCGCTGTTTGTCAAAAAAGCATCTCGTGTCGAAGGAATGTTGATGGTGATGACCTTATCATTATTAGTTTACTCCATTGCCCAGCGGCGCATGCGGAATG
>JAQYWJ010000117.1 GCA_030145005.1 Desulfobacter sp.
CATATTTTTTTGATATGCTCCCAGGAGAACTCCCTGGCCCATTTTGTTTTCCGGAGTACATGGGCGTACTTGGCATATTTTTCCAGGGGCGGACCTGTTGCATTCTGCCGATCATTAGGTTTCATGCTTTTTCCGATCACTTGGAAATCGAATCAATTAAATAGTGCCTGAACGGAAACCCGTGTTTGGACGAAAAGTTGCCCAGGTGCAAGGCGTAGAAAAATTTAAAACCGGAGCAACCTCATGGTTGTGAGGCCCGATTTTATGATTTGGTAGATTTTTTTGCAACGCCGCAGATGGGTGACTTTTCATTCAAACACTAAATATAAGTTCTTGATCGACTGATGTCAATGAATCGGCGAATCCCTATTCTTTAGTGATAAATTCGTCCAGTTTGGTCAAAAGGCTGTCAGGCCATTGTTCGGCGGTCAAAAACATTTCCTTTTCTTCGGGTGTCAGACTTTCTTTGATATTAGAGGGCAGGCTTTCATACGCCTCTTGTCTGACTTTTTCTGTTTTTTTATCCATTTTTTTATCTCCATAATACAACAGTTTAAGTAAAAAGCCTGGAAACCAAAGCGGTTACGGCAGTTTCCACACGTAAAATCCGGGCCCCCATGGTCATGGGTTCAAAACCATTGTCCACAAGGGTCTGGACTTCAAGATCAATAAACCCACCTTCCGGGCCGATCACAAGCACTGTATCGGAATTCAAACCCACCGGACAGAACGACTGCGCTTTGGGATGGGCAAGAATTCTTTTTTTGTTTCTACTCAGCTCCGGTAGCTCCTCTTTAACAAAAGGAGAAAAAAAACGTTTCAGGTGTACCCGGGGCACAAGGGTATCCTTAGCCTGGCAAAGGCCTAGGTCAAGATGGCGCTGGATATTGGATTCAGACAATACGCCTGAATCCCAGAAACTTTTTTCCACCCGCCGGGAATTGACCAAAAAAATTTCTTTCACGCCCAGGCTTGCAAGACTTTGAAGTATTCGTTTAAGCATTTTGGGGCGGGGTAAAGCCAGTACCAGGGTCAAGGGCAATGGGGGCGGTGGATCCTGGTCAAGGCGGATCTGCATTTCAATGGACTGCCGGTCTATTGACACGATTAAACCTGTACCCATTTTTGCATTTTTTCTTCCGCAGACAAGGGTATCACCCGGCTTTGCCCTGAGCACCCGGATAATATGTCTGCACCGGTCATCCTGGAGCCGCACCCGGTCAGGGCTTATGAAATCCCGGTCTTCCAGCAATATAAGGTTCATGTTAAAAGGTGACGATTTCCATGTTTTTAATCAACACCCGGAACTGTTTCATCCAGTCGGCACCGCCTGTAAGCCGTGCCAGTTCCACGGCCATATGCACGGCAGTTACCTGGCTCTGGCGGCCTAAACCCTGGACACAGGAAGGGCAGTTGGTCAATATCCTTGGCTTTGCCGTATCCACGCCCTGGCGCGCCTGTTCAACGGCATCCTGTTTCCTTAAAAACATGCTGTAGCTGATATCCGGCCGGGACAGGGCCATGGTTCCGGCTTCGGAACAGCAGTAAGGCACGGCCTGGGCGTCAATACCTGCTTTGGATAGCTGTGCCGTTGCCGTGCCTTTCAAACTGTCATGGCAGGGGGCATGGTAAAGGAAGGTTTGGGGATCCGCTATAGTCAGACCATTTTCAAACAGATATCCTGAGATATCAAACAAATTTGCATCAAACAGGTCTGTTATGTCCAGATCTGACAAAGATTCCATGCAGGTACCGCAGGAGACAATGCAACCGGAAAAATCAAGGTCATTGAACATGTCCCGGATCTGGGTCATGATAATGGTGTTCTCAAGAGACACCTTTTGGGACTCCTTGGTCCGGGCATTGACCTTCAACGGGTATCCGCAGCACATGTATGGCGGCGGCAATACCACCTGGTGTCCCTGGGAAAGCAGCAGAAAAATGGTTGCCATTGAGATATTGGAAAACATGCGCTCACTACCGCATCCTGGGAAATAAAACACCGTGGAAACGATTTTTCCGGGAGGATTTATTAAAATGGCCTGGTTTCTGTCTGCAGGGGGCAGATAGGCCCGAAGCGTGGTCAGCCCAGGTTGGGAAACCGGAGCGTGCAGCAATTGCAGCGGTCTTGTTTCCTTTAACGCCGGTATGAATGAGATGGGTTTTGCAAGTTTTACCGCAGCACGCTGGGCAGAACTGCCGGCTGTCAGCAGCCCTGTACGAATGATCGGGTTCAGTGTCTGGTTGCGGGTGCCTAGATAACCAAGGGTTAACTGGGTGGATACGGGCGTATGCTTAAAATCCATTTTTTTAAGGATTTCACGTTCCTCAATGGAAATGACCCCGGAATCAATATTTACCGGGCACTTGTCAAGGCACTTGTGGCAGATGGTGCAGTGATCAGCGATTTGTTCAATGTTTTTAAGTACCTTGAATTTTGTAGACTGGGTCCGCTGGGTAATGTAAAGCAACGCCTCAATCAAAGCGCCCAGGGCCAGGTTTTTATTCCTTGGATGGAAGAACATGTTCCTTGCCGGATAAAATACCGGACACTGGGGCTTGCATTTGCCGCAGCGAACACAATGGGAAATGTTTGCGGCAAGGTCGGACAAAGATCCGTGCTTGAGGATCTGGGCCTCAAGTTTCAGAAGATTGAACGACGGAGTGAACACCTTGTTCAGGATATCGGGCTCGGAGAGCTTGCCCGGGTTCATCAACCCGTTCGGGTCCACTTGTTTGCGGTAGGCATCAAATCGGTTCACCTGGTCCGCGTCCAGGTATTTGAATTTGGTAACGCCGATACCGTGCTCGCCGGAGACCACACCGTCAAGGGCCACAGCCTTTGCCATGACCTTGTCTGCGGTCATGTGGGCCCGGGCAAGCATATCCCTGTCATTGGAAAACACCGGGATATTCACATGTACGTTACCGTCCCCTGCATGCATGTGGGTGGCAATAACAATGAGACGGCTCAGGGTGTCATTGTAAATACGTTCCACATTGGAGAGAACAAGGCTGTATCCATGCAGATGATCCTGGATCTGGCCGTGGAAATTTTTGGTGTGAATAAAGGCTTCCAGGGCGTCCCGGGACGCAATGTCGAGCTTTTTGCGGATACCGTAGGCAATATCCTTGATCCGACCCACCTTTTTTCCCAGCCACTGGGGATCGGAAAGGGGAATGGCCGTCTCCAGGTATGTCAGGATATTTTGAATCATCCGGCCCTGGGTATATTTTTTCTCTTCAAGATTGGTTTCATCAACAAATCTGACAAAATCGGCCAGACTGTCAATGGGCAGAACAATATCTTCGTTGAGCTTGAAGGCATTGGTATGGGCGGCAATGGCACCCAGCCGTTTGCGGTCTTCCCAGTAACGGGCGGCTTCAGCCCGGTCCCGGGCAATGGAGAGCCCGGTCTTGTCATAGGATTCCAGGATTGTTTCTATGCCACGCATACCCTGATCAAGGATGGCTTCATCATTGGAAACCATATCAATGAGCAAGACAGCTTTAAGCCTGTCTCCCACGGACCGCTTGGTCTTGTATTTGATGGCCTTGATGTATTCCTCGTCAAAATGTTCCAAGGCCATGAGCGCAGGATCGCTGTTGTCAAACCGGGTGCAAATTTCCGTAATGACCTTGCCTGCCTCGGTCATGTCGTTGCCGAAAAATTCGATGCAGCAGGTGGCCTTGTATGCAAACTCAGGGTAAAGGATAAATTCGGCCCAGGAGATGATGCCGTCACACCCTTCTTTCTGCAACCCGGGCAGACCGCCTAAAACCTTATTGGTGACATCCTTGCCCAGGCCCTTTTTGCGGACATCCGCCCCGGTCAGCTCAATGGTTTTAAGGATTTGCCCGTTTTCATCTTTGACCACAAAGCTAAGCGTATCCTCGTACCAAATTTTACGTAAAGGGTGGTCCTGGCGCGCCACTGTAAGCAGTTGGCCGTCGGGCATGGTGATCCTGAAAGACAAGACATTGTCAATGGCGGTGCCATAGAGTACGGCTGTCTTGCCGCCGGCGTTTTCCGCCAGATTGCCGCCAATGGTACAGGCCCAGGCAGAGGTGGGATCTGTGGCAAAAATATAACCTTGGGCAGCCGCCGCATCCTTGGCATCCTGGGTGATGACGCCGGCTTCCATGGGCATCACGGCATAATCCCTGCCGTCCTTTGTTTTGCGATGTTCAATGGGAAAAATTGTGTTCAATTTCTCCGTATTGATCATGACGCAGTCCGGTGCCAGGGGCGTAGCCCCGCCGGTCAGCCCGGTGCCCCCGCCCCGGGGAATGATATGAAATCCCAGTTTCTTTAATTTGCTGACCAGCTTGGGGATCTGATCTTCCCGGTCCGGCCGCAGCACGGCTGCGGGCGTGTATCTTCGCCAATCCGTGGCGTCCGTGGCATGGGATGTAATGTTAAAGGGATCAAAGCATATGTTGGCTTTGCCGACCACAGGGGAAAGCCGCCGTGTTACCCTGGCCTGTTCCCTTGCCACGGCACTGATCTGGGCTTTAAGCTGCCGAAGTGAGGATCTGCAGGCATCAAGCACAATGCGGACCTCGTTGTGTTCGGTATGCCCGGCAATATTGAGAAGGTCATCTTCAAATTCGGTAAACAGCCGTCGTCTCAGCATGGGGTGTTCCACCAGTTCCTGGAACAGAAAGGCATTCCGGCGGATGATGAAAAGGTCCCCCATAAAACGATGGAGAAGGCGGGAAGAGCGGCCTGTGCCCTTGAGTGTTTCCAGGACATGAATGGTACTTAAAATCTCATTGCCAAACAAATGTGCAATGATCTGGTCGTCCCCGGCCGAGGTATAGTTAAACGGTATTTTTCTAAAAGGATCTCGCATTATAACTCAAAAATGGTCATGTTTACCACGAAGTCAAAATTTTAATCTCTTGACCTACTCGTTGTGTTCCCTTGTTTTATGGAACTCAATGTCCGGCCAGTCCTCCCGGGTAAACCTAAGCTGATATTCACTAGTCGTCAAAAAGGTCAAACGCCCTTCTGCATCCCGGGTCAGGCTGGATTCGTTTTTCCGGACAAATTCCTTGAGCCGTGATTCGTTTTCACATCCCACCCATCGGGCCACGGACAGGTCAATGTTCTCGTATGCTGCACTGACATTGTACTCAGCTTTAAGCCGTGCCATGGTCACATCAAACTGAAGCACACCCACGGCACCGATGATATGCATGTTGCCCTGCAAAGGACGGAATACCTGGATGGTGCCCTCTTCCGCCAGCTGGGTCAGCCCTTTTGTCAGGGCCTTGGCTTTCAACGGATCTTTAAGCAGCACCCGTCTGAAATGTTCCGGGGCAAAACTGGGAATGCCCAAAAATTTCAAGGGTTCTTTTGTGGTAAAGGTATCCCCGATCTTGATGGTGCCGTGGTTATGGATGCCGATGATATCTCCCGGATATGCCTCTTCCACATTGGAACGCTCCTGGGCCATGAAAATAGTGGCATTTGCAATCTTGATATCTTTTCCAATGCGGTGGTGCCGCACCTTCATGCCCTTGGTGAATTTCCCTGAACAGATCCTGAAAAAAGCGATTCTGTCCCTGTGCTCGGGGTCCATGTTGGCCTGGATTTTAAAGGTGAACCCTGAAAAAGCCGCTTCACAAGGATCAACATCCCGGGACGCTGTGGGCCGGACCCCGGGGCATGGTGCAATCCGGACAAATGCGTCCAGCATCTCCCGGACCCCGAAGTTATTAATGGCGGAACCAAAAAATACCGGGGTTTGGGTGCCGTTGAGATAAAGGTCGAGATCAAAGGGCTCTGCCGCCACGGAAAGCAGCTCCACATCCTCGCGCAGTTGATCCGCCGGACTCTGGCCGATCATTTCATCCAGCACGGGATCATCAAGGTCCTTGATCAATACCCCGTCGTCATTTTTAGGGGTGTATCCCGCCGTAAAAAGCCCCAACTGCTGTTCTTCCAGGTTATACACCCCTTTAAACCGCTTTCCCATGCCTATGGGCCAGGTCAAAGGCACGCACTCAATCTGCAGTTTATCCTCAATGTCCTGGAAAATATCAAGGGGTTCAAGCCCCTCCCGGTCCAACTTGTTTATAAAAGTGATGATAGGCGTGTTGCGCATCCGGCACACCTCCATCAGCTTCTGGGTCTGGGGTTCCACCCCCTTGGCAGAGTCAATGATCATCACGGCACAGTCAACCGCGGTGAGCACCCGGTAGGTATCCTCACTGAAGTCCTTATGTCCAGGGGTGTCCAGAAGATTGATTTCGTAGTCCTTATAGTTGAACTTCATCACGGAAGACGATACGGAAATACCTCTTTCCTGCTCAATGGATAAAAAATCCGAGGTGGCGGCCCGGGCCGCTTTCTTGGATTTTACGGCACCGGCCTGCTGGATGGCACCGCCGAACAACAGCAGTTTTTCGGTCAATGTTGTTTTGCCGGCATCCGGATGGCTGATAATGCCGAATGTTCTGCGTTTTTTTATTTCCGGTAATAATGTCTTGTCTAATGTTTTGTTTGTGGGATTTGTCATGGATGTCTCTTTAATAACCTGCCCGATTTATGCAAAAGGCCTTGAAAATAGTAAAATTAAGGGTGGAAATTTAACAGCATTTCAACATAGAATCAAGCCTTTAAACGTCTTGCAACACAATAATATTTTAGCATCATAGGAAAACAACATGATTGAAATGATGCTGCGGGTCTTCATTTTTGTCCGGAATATGCCCAGAGTTGCAAAAAATATGTTTTTAGCCAATTTTTATCTTGCCAAAATCACCTGAATTTGTTAGAAGTCTCTCCTGTTGCGCCCGTAGCTCAGCTGGATAGAGCAACGGACTTCTAATCCGTAGGCC
>JAQYWJ010000118.1 GCA_030145005.1 Desulfobacter sp.
TTACTCAAACAAGAATAAAAATGGAAGCCATTTCACTGTTTTTCAGAAAATCTAAATTATGGAGACGGGTTCCATAGCTTTTCTTGTTTTGTGCAGAGATTGGATCTGTAGAACCTTTTCTGCTCAGATTTGTAAGAAATTAATTAGCCAAATTGGGTGAAAATAATGTAATATGTCTTAATCTTATGTTTATTTTTACTAACAGCCATGGACTGACCTGGTCTATCAAAACCCAGGTTCAAACTACAACAAAACATGAAAATAATTCAATAAGTTATTTTGACTTTCATATAAATCAGGAGATTCTTGTGGACATATATAAAAAAGAAAAAATAACGGATTATCCTCATCTGAATTTGATTCGCGCCAGGTATAAAGACAGGGCCGGTACGGATAAATCATGGCTGTATGCCTCCAGGCAAAATTCGGCCAGGCCCGATGCCGTAGTGATTGTCCCGTTCCATCAACAGGAGAATAAACTGGTCATTATCAAAGAATTCAGGGTGCCTTTGGGCGGATTCCAGTATGGTTTTCCTGCAGGTCTTGTGGATTCCGGGGAAAGTATTGTCCAGGCCGGCCGGCGCGAATTGTATGAGGAGACCGGCTTAACTGTTGTGAATGTGATAAAACAAAGCCCTGCGATATTTTCTTCATCAGGATTAACAGATGAAAGCATCAGCCTTTTGTATGTGGCATGTGACGGATCTGCAAACACCGAACAGAACGAGGCTTCCGAGCAGATTGAGGTAAAAATGCTGTCCCAAGACCAGGCAGCCGACTTTATGCGTCAAGACAATATTCTGTTTGATGTAAAAACATGGATTGTTCTGGACCGGTTTGCGGCAACAGGCAAGATGGTATAGGATCCGATCCGTGTTTTCAAATTTTATATATTTTCTGGCAGCCCTAGTGATCTACACCACCTCGGAGTTGTTTGACAGACCTTCTGGGTTTGACCCCGGGGCCATTGTTTTCTGCCTGGCTTCAACGGCTGCCTTTGCATTGGTCTGCCGAATTTATTTCAATCGCCTGTCAGTCCTTGGGCAGGCCTTGCCGGCCCAAGAGATTGACCAGCGGGTGAACACTGCTGTTTCACGGCTCTCCATGGCGGCCCTGGTGCTCTTTGCCGTAAATATTTATGGATTCCGTGTGAATCATTTACTATCGGGTGTTACTATATTCCAATGGGTGCCCACCCTTGGTGCGCTGCTGTTTCTTGGGTTGTTTCTTTTTTATCTGATTTTGATATGGAACTCTGCCTATCAGATCCAGAAGCGGTTTTTTACGGGTTCTTTGACCAAAAAAAATTTTATCCTTTCCAATATTGCCTT
Source organism: Desulfobacter sp. (assembly GCA_030145005.1). Classification (GTDB taxonomy): domain Bacteria; phylum Desulfobacterota; class Desulfobacteria; order Desulfobacterales; family Desulfobacteraceae; genus Desulfobacter. The sequence goes on from JAQYWJ010000118.1 coordinate 1,332, forward strand.
TTGTCTGCCTGCCATGCTGCCCTGGTGTTTTCTGTCTCTTTTGGCAGACTGCCTGGGACTTTTACCCTTTGACGGACTTAATAGTTTTTTAAACTCCACGACCGGGGAAGTGATTTACATCCTTTTTTTTGTCATTGCTGTCTCTGTGTTTGGACCGGTCCTGATCCAGCGTTTATGGGGGTGTCGTTCCATGGCACCAGGGTTTGACAGGCAGCGCATTGAAAAAACCTGCCAAATGGCTGACCTCAAATACAGGGATATCCTGGTCTGGAATCTGTTCGGCGGCGGTATGATCACTGCCGGTGTTATGGGTATTGTCGGCCGATACCGGTATATCCTGGTGACGCCGGCACTTATTGCCTGTCTGGATGATGATGAAATTCAAGGGGTAATCCTGCATGAAATAGGTCATGTATATCACCGGCACATGCTTTTTTATTTGTTTTTCTTTGCCGGATTTATTGCCTGTAATTTTGTTTTTTTTGAGCCTTTAATGCTCATGATTTATCTGTTCAACCCCTTGTATGACGGGGTTGCTTTTTTAGGGCTCAGTCAGGATACGGCCCATGCCGCCATCACCTGTCTGGTACTCATCGGTCTGTTTATTCTGTATTTCCGGTTTGTTTTTGGTCTGTTCATGCGGCATTTTGAACGCCAGGCAGATCTGCATATTTTTAAATATACAGACTCGCCGTCGGCATTGATCTCCACCTTTTACAAGATTGCGTCCCTAAGCCGTCAGTCCATTGATAAACCCAACTGGCACCATTTCAGCATTGGCCGCCGTATCGGTTTCCTGGAAAAGTGCCGGATGAATCCGGATTTGATCCAAAATCACCACAAGAAAGTAAAAAAAATGATTGCCGGGTATGTCCTTGCAGTGGGGACCATTTTTTTCCTTGGGTACAGTGTTAACTATGGCGGGCTTAACACCTCGTTTACCCGATTTGTCGCCGGAAAAATTTTAAGCCGTCAGCTTGAGCTTAATCCTGATAATTCTGATTTATATGTGCAGGTGGGTGATTTTTATTATGATGACCGGCAGTATGAAAAGGCAACGGTGGCCTATGAAAATGTTTTAAAAATTGATCCGGTTAATGTCCATGCCTTAAATAACCTGGCCTGGCTTCTGGCCACATGTCCGGACAAAGCGTTTCGAAATGCCCCCAGGGCTTTGGATCTGGCCCGCCGGGCTGTGGATCTCCAAAAGGAAGCGTATATATTGGATACCTATGCAGAAGCCCTCTATTTGAATAATTATAAAAGCCAAGCATTGGCGGCTGCAAAGCAGGCACTTAAGATTTCGACCAAAAGAAAACAATATTATAAGGATCAGGTGACACGGTTTGAAAAAGCGCTGTAGAAATTTTTACCTGACAATGCCGGACCGTTAATATTAAGTTCAAATTCCCACGGGAAGAAAGCTCATGCCGGCTATATGAACCGCCTGCTTGACAAACCGGTCACCCCGTTCAGCTATGATCAGAGCCATGCTATCTGATAAAGCAATCAGTTTACCAAAAATCCGCTCAAAGCTTAAATTTGATATGTCATCTTCAACGGTGTTGGTGATCAGGCATAATCTGCCGGTGGATGTATGTCTGGTTTTTAGGCGCCACACTAGAATTTCTATATTTCTGGCTGAATTGTAAAAGTTTTGGGCGATCAGAAAATCCAGCATGAACAGATCGCATTTGTTGTTATAGGCCATGTGCAGCATGGTGAACAACCCGTACATGACCGCGTACACCCGGTCGCCTTCATAATCGGGTTCAAGGCCTGCCAGCATGGCTTGGGTGGATCTTCTGCCTAAAAGGGCAGGCTCCGGAGGCGGGGCAGGGCATTTGAATATGGCTGAAATCCTGGACGATATAGTTGCTCCCGGGGTTTTAGCCAGTTCCCCGGGATTCATTTTGTATAATTTTTTGGTGAGTATTCTTAGAAGTGTCAGTGTCTGGTCAATATGGATATCCGATACCATGTTGATATCGGATTTAGCCAGGGTCTCAACGCTGAAATTTGATGAGACGCAACCGGTTGATAGAAGTGAAATGCAGACAAGAACAATACTGGTAAGCCATTTAAGAAACGTGTGCCGTTTGAAATTCTTCAAGGCCCAGGTGCATTGTCTTGACTGCCAGTTGAATGCAATGATGCTTTTTTTCCGGTATACTTTTAAGAACTCTAAAAACATCTCCATCATTAACTTTTAAAGCCTGCTCAACGGTTTTTCCCTTAACAAGATCCACTGTTGCCATTGCCGCTGAGATGGCACCTGCACATCCGGTGATCTCATACTTGGCATCCTGAACAATCTGGTTTTCATCAACTTTTAAATAGATCTTCATTGTATCACCACAGGAACCAACTTTAAAGGAGGTCTGGTTCGCATTTTCAATGGAACCCATATGTTTTTTCCCAAGATAATATTCAATAGCCGGTTCCCCATATCCGGCTTCGGACAACATTTTACGCTCTGAATCCTGTATTGTAATTTCTGTGACCACTTCATACATCCTTAATTGTATGCCCTTACCAAAAACAAATATTTTATCGGGCAATGGAATAAAATATTTTTCCCGGTACATAAATATAATAACCCTTCTAAAATAATGAATTCCGTTTTGATGTCAAGGGGGATGACTATTTTCGTCCTTTAGTTTTTACGATTATCCCTGCGATACTGCATGAAAAATAAAGATTTGTCCGGTCCTGTCCCGTTTTTTGCGTAAAATCTTCAAAGCACTGCAAATAGGGCTTGTGATTGTAGCCAGTTATGATATTCTATACAAACTATTTCGATAAGTCAGCCATAAATAAAGTTAAATGTTGTAGCTTAAATATCTTATTCATTGTCATTTTGGTTAAAGGAGATCCGTTAATGAAAGAGTTGATTACACTTATGGCGAAAGCGCTGGTTGATGATCCTGAACAAGTTGACGTACAAGAGATTAAAGCTCAGCAGACCCTTGTGCTGGAGCTACGGGTGGCCAAAGAGGACTTAGGAAAAGTGATCGGCAGAAAAGGTAGAACAGCCCAGGCCCTGCGCACCATTCTTTCTTGTGCCTCTGCAAAGGAACAGAAAAGGGTTATTCTGGAAATTGTTGAATAGGGCTGATAACGGACACACTTTGTGGGCATGCAACTGATGGATAGCGCCAATGCAAATGTTTAAAAAAATTCTTTGTCCAATTCTGTTTTTTTTTCTGCTCTTTTCTGTTTCGGTCATGGCTGCTGACAAGGGTAATTTCAGCATAAAGCCAAGTACGAATAACGGCAAAAAATGGCGGGTCGGATATTTTGAGGGTGGGGAATACATTAATTATCAACTCAATTTTCTGGGGATTGTCAGGGGATTGATGGACATGGGATGGATGGAAAATGCCAAGATCCCGGAGCAGTCCGGTGAGCAGACCGCCCAATTGTGGCAGTGGCTCGCAGACAACACCAAAAGCCGGTATATTGAATTTGTTAAGGACGCGCATTACACCGGTAACTGGGACACGCCGCTTATTGAGAAGATGGTGCCGGAAATTATTTCCCGTCTGAATAATAAAAAAGATATTGATTTGATCATCGCAGCAGGCACTAAGGCCGGTCTCAAGCTAACTACACATGACCACAAAGTGCCCACACTTGTTATCTCAACCACGGACCCTCTGGCCGCCGGTATTATTAGAAGTGTTGACGATTCCGGTTTCGACCATGTCCATGCCCGGGTTGATCCCTACCGCCATAAGCGTCAGATTCAGCTTTTTCATGACATCATCGGATTTAATAAACTTGGTATTGCCTACCAGGATACTGAGCAGGGCCGCAGTTACGCAGCACTGGACAGTGTCAAAGAAGTGGCTGGTGAGCGCGAGTTTGAAATTGTTCCCTGTTTCACTACAGATGAAAATGCAGATATCAAAAACGACGAGGAAAGTGTAAAAAAATGCTTTGCAACTTTAGGGAAAAGTGCTGATGCTATTTATGTTACCAGCCAGAATGGTGTAAATGCAGAAAGTATTCCGGATCTTGTGGAAATAGCCAACAAATACCGGATTCCCACCTTTACCCAGTCCCATTCCGAGCAGGTAAAATATGGATTTCTGATGAGTATATCCAGGGCAAATTTTCAATATGTCGGGCGGTTTTATGCCAAAGCCATGGTCAAGATATTCAACGGTGCTAAACCTAGGAATATAGGCCAGTTGTTTGAAGATCCCCCCAAAATAGCTATTAATTTAAAAACTGCTGAATTGATCGGTTATGACCCGCCTGTTGATGTTTTAAGTGCGGCAGATTATATTTTTGAGGATATTGAAACCCCTAAGAAATAAAAGCGGTATAAGGGCCATGTGGTAAATTTTAAAAGTTCCATGGCCCTAAGTTTCAGCAGGGCTCACATAGGCAGATTTTTCCGAACAGTTCCTTGGAACATGCCTGTGCTACCATATGCTGCCAGTCGGGTTGCTGCCGGGTGATTTGGGCGTCTGCATCTTTAAGTGCGCCAAAAAGGCCTGCCATATGGGCCTGGGTAACGGTCAGGCCGGAAGCCTTGGTCATGTCGTTTCTGTTGATTCCCCCGGCCTGAATGATTTCAATAGGACCTGCCGGCAACAGTTCGTTGCCCTGTCCCGGACTCATGAATGCCAGCATCCCGTCCTGGTAAAGGTTTGTGCTGATTTCTCTTATAATTTCCGCATTCGTGGTATCTCCCTGTGCTTTAAGGCAGTCGACAATACAGGTTTTCATCCATGTCAGATATGCGCCCTGGAATACGCCGCCCACACAGTTAAATCCCCTGGCAAAACAGATGAGCAAAAAACAGGTGAACAGGGAAGGCAGCAGTTTTTGTTTTTCAAGGGCCTGCATAAGTTCATCCCGGGTAAAATTCATGGTAAAAAAATCGCCCCGGTCATCCCTGCCGCATAGACAAAGATCGCCTTTTATGGATTTTAATAAAAGGGGAACACGGCGCCCATAATCATCAATGCCCCAGAAAAAAATCGTGCCTGTCGCGGTTCCATCCGGTTTTCCCGGAGCCGTATCTCTGGCATTGAGCTTATCGGCATGCCAACAGCCTGGGCAGCCGTCCAGATGTTGAATAATAGTGTCACGCAGTGTTGGATTGAAAAAGATTCGGTATGCAAGGCTGTTTTCATGGTTCAGGTCTTTGCCGAGTAGAAAGGCGGTAATTTTTTCGATCTCCAGATACACAATATCCGGTGGATGTTCACTGGTTTTAAGCATGCGTTTCCCAAACATCCGGTTGACAATCATGGCCTGGGCTGCATAGCTGTCCTGGTTTAAAACTGCATCATCGGCATACTCATGTTCTAAAAGGCTTAAAATTGTTCCGGCCGTGGTTCCGGAGATCAGGTTTTCTTTTTTCCATGCATTCGTTTTTTTTATGGCTCTTTGCTGCATGGCCATGGTAAAGGGTTTTGCCA
>JAQYWJ010000119.1 GCA_030145005.1 Desulfobacter sp.
GGAAATGGATATTATTCCACGAAGCCGGTCCGCTACTTTTTGGGGAATAAAAACAACTATTGTCTTTGATCCTAAATGTAGCTCCCATCCTATTTTGGATCAAATTCGACATTTAAATAAAGCTCATACAGGGGGATTGTGCAGTCATTTTTTATATCCTCCTATTTTGATTTGCCTTTGATGATTTTGCCATGTAAATTAACCATCTCAAAGAAAAAATAAAAAAATCAAACAACTTTTGGAGAGAACAATGCAGATTCAAATTAATACTGAAAAATGTAAAAAAGACAAAATTTGTATTATTGAGTGCCCTTTTGATATCCTCAGGGAAAACAGTGACGGGTTTCCTGAAGTCATCCCGGAAGCCAAAGATTTGTGCATGCGCTGCGGCCACTGCCTTGCCGTATGCCCCTCGGATGCGCTAACCTTTGATGGTGTCGCTCCGGAAAGCTGTGAACCGGCCTTAAAGGAGGTCGCCGTGGATGTACCTGCCATGGAGGCCCTGCTGAAAAACCGCAGATCCGTACGTGTTTACAAAAACAAACCCGTTGAACGGGAGAAGGTGGCCCACCTCATGGACATGCTGCGCTGGGCCCCCACGGCAAAGAATCTTCAGCCGGTCCACTGGGTGCTGGTGGATGACAGGGATAAGATCCATGAACTGGCAAAGATGACCGTCCAGTGGCTGGACCAGAACAATGCATATCCGGGTATTGTCGCTGCCTGGGAAACCGGTGAAGACATGATTTTAAGGAGCGCCCCCCTCATTGCCATCGCCCATACGGCAACGGACGCGCTCATTCCGCTAGCAGACTGCAGTATTGCCGTAACATCCCTTGAACTGGCGGCCACCTCCTACGGTATCGGGAGTTTCTGGGCCGGTTTTTTCATGATAGCAGCAAGCCTGCATGCACCGATTGCCCAATACCTGAACCTGCCTGAGAACCATGCGGTATATGCGGCGCTGGCCCTTGGGTATCCTAAGTTCAAGTATCACCATATCCCTCAGCGCCGGGAAGCCAAGGTCACCTGGCTTTAGAGCCTGTTTAAAAATAGATGAATCGGCTGCAATCACATGAGAATGAGAACCAATTCCCTAATTTTTAAACAGGCTCTTAAGGTGGCCAAGATTAATGGCTCTGGTCCCCGGCCATGAACTGCTTGACGATTTCTCCGATGCCTTCGGTTTCACAATAGTCCACCACTTCCTTGAGGCGCTCGGGAATATCAATGTGCTGGGGGCAGTGCTCCACGCATTCACCGCACTCAACGCACAGGGACGCCTGGGTCTGCTTGCCGGAGACAAATCCGTTGAACACGGCGTATCTGAACTGGGTCATTTCCTGGGGCTCTTCAAACATTTTGCCGCTGTTGTAGTATTCGAAACAACCGGGGATGTTCACGCCGGCCGGGCAGGGCATGCAGTACTGGCAGCCTGTGCAGCCCACGGGCATGAGTTCCCGGTACTTGTCCGCCACCTGGTCGATGAGGGTGAGTTCGGCATCGGTGAGGGAACCGGCCTCGGCCTGTTCGGCAATGGCCAGGTTCTGCTCAATGTGTTCGTCCAGATTCATTCCGGACAGCACCACGGTGACCTCGGGGGCGTTCCACACCCAGCGCAGAGCCCATTCCACGGGAGTGCGCCGGGTTTCGGCGGTGTCCCACATGGCCTGGATTTGGGGAGGCGCGTCAGGACGGCTCAGGTTGCCGCCGCGCAGGGGCTCCATGACCATCACTGCCATATCCTTGGACGCAGCATACTTGAGGCCGGCGGTACCGGCCTGGTTTTGGGTGTCCAGAAAGTTGTACTGAATCTGGCAGAAGGTCCAGTCATAGGCATCCACGATGCGGTTGAAATCTTCGTTGGTACCGTGGAAGGAAAAACCGATATTGGCGATTTTGCCTGCGGCCCCGGCGTCTTCCAGAAAGGCGATGACGCCCAGGGCCTCGATGCGGTCCCAGGATTTTCCTTCCAGAGCATGCAGCAGGTAATAGTCTATGGTTTCCACGCCAAGCTTTTCAAGCTGCCTGTTCAGGATGGCGTCCATGTCCCGGCGGTTGTCACACATCCACACGGGCAGCTTGTCCGCAATTTTGACCTTTTCCCGGTAGCCCTCCTTGAGGGCTTTACCGAGTATCAGTTCGCTCTTGCCGTTGTGGTAGGGCCAGGCGGTATCAAGGTAGTTGACGCCGGCGTCAATGGCCTTGCGCATCTGGGCGATGGCGGCCTCTTCATTGATGGACTGGTCTTCGTTCAGGGGCAGACGCATGGCGCCAAAACCCAATATGGATAATTTATCCCCGTTTTTCGGTACGTTTCTGTAAAGCATCTTTGTATCTCCTGACTGCACATTAACCCTGAATCTCTCACTCAAAATCATTTCCCTGACCTTATCCAATCTTATTTTTTGATATTTTGTATCGTACATGTTCAATTGTATCCTGAAAAGGCTGAGTGATATTTTTTACCCGGTCTTGAAAATCCCCGGGGTCTGATATACTCTTTTGTTTTGCGAATAAAATCGTGTCATCCACTATCATCATTTGAAACAAAGGAGATTAGACATATGGGAACTATGGAAAATTTAGCAGCAGCATTTGCAGGAGAAAGTCAGGCCAATCGTAGATATCTTGCTTATGCCGCGAAAGCGGATAAAGATGGATTTCCCCAGGTAGCCAAGTTGTTCCGGGCGGCCGCTGAAGCGGAAACCATCCATGCTCATGCCCACCTGCGGGCAATGGGAGGGATTAATTCAACTTTGGAAAATCTTGAGGAGGCAATTGCCGGGGAAGCCCATGAATTCACGGATATGTATCCCGGATTTATTGCCGAAGCCGAGAAAGAAGGAAACAAAAAGGCTGTCACCACCTTTAAATTTGCCATGCCTGTGGAAGAAGTCCATCACGGCCTCTATGCCAAGGCATTGGAAGCGGTAAAAGGCGGCGGCGATCTGCCGGAAGCAAGCATTCTCATTTGTCCTGTCTGCGGCCATACCATTGAGAGCTGTGCCCCGGAAAAATGTCCGGTTTGCAATACGCCCGGCAAAAAATATATTGAAATTTCCTGATCGTTAATCCGGCCGGGGGAATTTTACCCCGGCCTAAATAATTGCAGTTAGTGTCTGAACAAAAATTTGGAAATTTTACGGGTTTCGGACAGGCGCTAGTTAAGGAATCTAATGGGCTGGCATATAAAACCAAAAATAGAGTACATTCTTGATAAATCCCTTGATGACGGCATCAGCCGGGAAGAAGCAGAAACCTTGATCCGGATGGATCTGCACAGCAAAGAAACCTATGCACTGATGGAAACAGCGGACCGGTTGTCCCGGCAGACTTTTGGATTGAAAGGGGAAAATCATCTGCACATCGGAGTTAATCTGGAACCCTGTCCTTTGAACTGCCGCTTCTGCTCCCTTACCAAAGAAGCCGGCATTTTTACGGAAAAGATTGAATTTGACTACCAACAGATCCTGGCCTGGTCCAGGGAGGCCCAGGCCGCAGGGGCAGATGGGTTAAATCTTATGACCACGGGAACCTATCCTTTTAAACGGTTACTGGAATTGGGTTCAAAGCTGAAACAGGAAGTAAGCGTTCCCCTGGTGGCCAACACCCGGGATATCACCCATGCCGAAGGCGAACAGCTTTTGGCGGCGGGATTTGCGGGCGCCTATCATGCCGTCCGGCTGGGGGAGGGCAGGGATACCCCGTTGAAAAAAGAAAAACGGATCCGGACCATCCAGGTTTTTAATGATGTGGGCCTGAAATGGATGAACTGCGTGGAACCGGTGGGACCGGAACATACGCCTGAAGAACTGGTGGAGTCGATGTTTCTGGCCCGGGAGTACCAGGCCACTTATTCCGGTGTCATGCGCCGGGTGAATTTCCCGGGCAGCCCCATGGAAAAATACGGGATGATCACGGAGTTTGAAATGGCCCGCCTGGTGGCAGTGAGTCGCCTGGTCATGGGCCGGGTGCCAAAGGCCCATTGCACCCATGAACCCCATACGGCTTCCATGACCGCGGGCGCGAACCTCTTTTTTCCGGAAAAAGGATCCAGCCCCAGGGACGATCAGGCCGATACGGGAAAAGGGCGGGCCAAGGACATCAATGAATGCCGAAGGATACATTGGGAAACCGGCTGGGACCCGGGATTGCCCTCCAATTGTTTTTAAGGATGATACAGACATGGCCATATCAAAGCAGTTTTTGCTTGCCTTGATTTTTTTTCTGGTGGCCTGCTGCCCGGACCCTGGGTTTGCGTTTAACGCAGGCACCTGGAAGACGGCCCAGACCATCCAGCCTTTTTTCTATGACCGGTTCACCGGGGCGGGACAAAATGTTAAAGTGTTTTCCTTTACCAATCCTGCTGATCAGAAAACTGCGCTGTTGGCGGGCAACCTGGATATCTGCGGCACCACCATCGCCCATGCCATCCATTCTGCATCCCTGGGTCAGCCCGTGGTCATGGTGGCCGCGCTTTGTAATAAGTGCTCGGCTTTTGTGGTGGCCGCAGACAGTCCTGTCCGGTCTCCCGCGGATCTAAAGGGTAAAAAGATCGGATATGTGCCGGGTACCATGCATGAGATTCTTCTGAGGGAAACCCTTATCCGTTCCGGCCTCTCCCCGGACCGGGAGGTGGCCCTGACCCGTGTGGATTTTTTTGATATGGGCCTGGCCCTGGCACGGGGCGGTATTGACGCCTTTGTCTCGGGCGAACCCTTTCCCACCATCGCCAAAATCAAGGGCTATGGCAGAATTCTTTCCTATCCCTATTATGGGGAATCCATCGGTACCATCAATGCCGGCATGCTGGTCACCCGTAATTCCGTTGAAAAAGATCATGGCCTGGTTCTTGAGATGGTCAGGGCCCATGCCTGGGCCACCCGGCTTCTCAAGCAGGACAGGCAACTATGGCTGACAAAAGCATCGGAGTTCGGCACCCCCATGAAAATACTGGAGGGGGCGGCTCACAACATGGAATTGGCCTGGGACATGGATTCGGGTTTCGTTGAAAAGGCCCGAGCCCTGGGGGAGCGCATGCAGGCCCTTGGCGTGATCCAGCGCCAGCCGGATTACAGCCGGTTGTTTGATTTGAGTTTTGTGGACCAAATCCGGGCGGAGATTGGGGATTAAGTTGTACCGTATTCTTCCCTGGATTTTACCGGCGACAGCCTTGTGTGGATGGGGGCTGACATCACAGCTGGGCTGGGTGCCGCCTTACCTGCTGCCATCGCCGGGAGAAATTTTGGATACTGCCACGATCTATATCTTCGGGGCGGACGGGCAGGGGCCCTACGCCGGCCGTTTTGCAAGGGATGCACTGGCCAGTCTGGGCCGGGTCGGACTGGGGTTCTGTCTGGCCACGGTATTTGGACTGACTTTGGGTGTCTGGTCCGGCCGGGTCCCTGCTGCGGCACGGCTGCTGAATACGCCGGTGAACGGGTTGAGAGCTGTGCCCGGCATCACCTGGCTCCCACTGGCAATGGTCTGGTTTGGTATTGGTCTGAAAACCACGGTGTTTCTGGTGGCGTTGGCCGCGTTTTTTCCCATTTATCTGAATGCCGCCTCCGGGGCCGCCCAGGTCAACCCGTTGCTTCTCCAGGCCGGGGCCATGATGGGGGTGGACCGCATCCGGGGCACATTTGCCATTCTTCTGCCGGCTGCCATGCCGGCCATTGTCACGGGCCTGCGGCTGGGCCTGGGGATTTCCTGGGCATACCTGGTACTGGGAGAGCTGTCCGGTGTGCCTGACGGACTGGGGGCCGTGATTATGGATGCCCGGATGCTGGGGCGTATTGATATGATCGTGGTGGGGATCATCCTCATCGCCCTCATGGGGCAGGCCAATGACTGGCTGCTGAAAAACGCATTGAAATTCTGTTTTAACAGTGCGGCGCGTCAAATATGAATGTCATGTCAAATCAGTTTGCTTCGGGCCCCGTCCTGGATGTACAGGGCTTGTCGAAAGTATTCTCGGTCAACAGTGAATATATCCCGGTGCTGTCGGGCTTAAGTTTTCAGGCTGGGCCCGGGGAGTTTATCTGTATTATAGGGCAGAGCGGTTGCGGTAAATCCACCCTGCTCAAATTGCTGGCCGGATTTATTCCGCCGACCTCCGGCCGGATTCTGTTTAAGGGAAAAAACATAACAGGCCCTGGGCCGGATCGTTGTGTGGTATTCCAGGAGGACGCTCTTTTTCCCTGGCTCACCGTGGAGGAAAATATCGGGTTCGGCCTGAAAGGAAGGGCCTTGTCTGCCGCTGAAAAACAGGCCCGGGTAAACCGGTTTCTGGACCTTGTGGGCCTGACCGAATTTAAAAATTACCTGCCAGGGGAGATTTCAGGGGGGATGAAGCAGCGGGTGGCCCTGGCCCGGGTCCTGGTGCTCAGCCCCGAGGTTCTGCTCATGGATGAACCCTTTGCTGCCCTGGACGCCCAGACCCGGGAGCAAATGCAGAATCTGCTTTTATCCCTGTGGGAACAATTGAAACAGACCATTATATTTGTCACCCATGATGTACGGGAAGCCGTGGTACTTTCGGACCGAACCATGGTAATGGGCAGGATAACAGGAAAAACAATTATAAATCCCATCCACCTGGTTCCCATTCCCCTGGACCGTCCCCGTATTCAGAACAGTCGTGAATTCATGGAATTGGCAGCACAGGTCAACGACCCCTCCTGAATCAAAGATTCAGAAGGGGCTTGTAAAAGCCCAGGTTGACTAGCCTGAGT
>JAQYWJ010000120.1 GCA_030145005.1 Desulfobacter sp.
AGCATAGCCCATAGGCACTTGCAAGGCACCGGATACAAACACCCCGGCGCTCACAAGCAATCCGATTTTTCCGCCGGCCAGGCCAAAGGTCTTGCCGGCATACAGGGGCATGAAACACCAGACAATGCCGATGCAGGCCGTATAGGCATACCTGAAAACCACCAGACCGGCCAGTTCCCGGTCCCGGATCACCACGGCCAGGGAGGCAGGCGCTCGTTTATTGATTCGAATTTGCTCTTCGGACAAAGGCGGTAGAAAGATAAGACAAAGGATTGCGCCCAGGGCAGACAGTACGGACATACAGTAGAATGCCGCGTTTAAAGACCAGGTCTGCTGTACCATCCCTCCCATCAGCGGTCCAAAAGACAGACTTAAAAACATGGACAGGTTGAACAGCCCCATGGCATATCCTTCGGTGCCTTCATGACAGATTTCCCCCACATAGGCCTGGACCACGGGCATGATCATGGCAGAGCCTGCCCCCTGGATAAAACGGATGGCGATAAGCCCCTCCACATTGGCGGTCCGGACAAAGGCAATGGCCACCAGCATGTAAGTCAAAAGTCCTGCCAGGATAAAGGGTTTGCGCCCCTTTTTATCCGAAAGGCTGCCAAACCAGGGCAGAAAAACCGCCCGGGAAATGGAAAAGGCCCCGAAAATCATGGCCACGTAAATGCCTGCGGCACCAAGATCATGGGCATAGATGGGCAGCAGGGGCACCACAATGCCCACTCCGGTAACCGTAATAAAAATAATAAAAAAAAGGGTGATGAACACCTTTTTATGGTCCGAAGGGATGGCCCGGCACCCACGGTGCAGAATCCGGGCAGCCGCCTGGGATACGGATTCGCGTAGGCCCAAAAAAAAATTCATGTTAAAAAGTCAGCGCCTTAGGCTTTAGGCCAGGCACTCCCGGACCTGATCAATGAACCGGCTGGGGGTGGCAAAATCGCCTTTGCGGTAGTTGACGTGGCTTAGGTACAAAAACCGTTCGGCCCGGGTCATGGCCACATACATGAGCCTGCGTTCCTCGGACAGGGCGGCATCACCCTCGTCAATGGAGCGCCAGTGGGGAAACAGCCCCTCTTCACACCCGGCGATGAACACCACGTCAAACTCCAGCCCCTTGGCCGAATGAATGGTGAGCAGGCCCACCCCGTTTTCATCCTGGTCGTCCTTGTCTTTGTCCTCCCGGATCAGGGCAGCCTCTTCCAGGTATTCCAGCATAGTGTCCTTGGCACGGGCCGTGTGGATCAACTGTTCGATATTCTCTTTTTTGGAAATGAATTCCCCATCGGTTTTTGTTTTATTTTTCAGGTAGTCATAATACCCGGTGCGGTCAATGACGGTTTCCATGGCTATGGCCGGGGCCATGTCACGGATGGTGTCCAGGATATCCAGGGCCTCGGACATATTTTCATGTACCTTTTTGGTCACAAGCCTGTCCCGGACCATGATCCGGGCGGCTCCCTGAAGACTGCCGCCCTGGGCACGCAGGCCGGCCAGTTTCTTAATCATGGCCGGTCCGATTCCCCGCTTTGGCGTATTGATAATCCGCTCAAAGGATAGATCATCATTGGGGAAAAACGAGGCACTTAAATAGGAGTTGATATCCAGAACTTCCATACGTTCAAAAAAGCCCTGGGAGCCCATGAGACGGTAAGGGATGCGGAACCTTCGGAACGTTTTTTCAAAGGGCAGGGAGCAGAATTTGGTCCGGTAGACCACGGCCATCCTGTCAAAGGGAATGCCCTGTCCCTGTTTGTGAAGATTAAAGATACGCCTGGCAGCCCATTCGGCTTCATGGGCATCGGACATGAAGTCATATATCTCCAGCACCCCCCCTTTTTTCTGTGAAAAACAACGTTTTTCCATTTTGTCGGGGTTGTAGTCAATGAGATCATTGGCTGCCTGGACAATTTCGTCGGCAGACCTGTAATTTTCCTCCAGCCTGAAAATTTTTGCATCTTCATATTTTTGTGCAAACCGTAAAAAGTGGTTCACGTTGGAACCCCGGAATCCATATACGGCCTGCCAGTCATCCCCAACGCAGAACAGGTTGCGGTGCTCGCCTAACAGAAGCGAGGTCAGTTCCTCCTGCAGGTTGTTGGTGTCCTGGTACTCATCCACCAGAATATAGGAAAAAAGATTCCGATAAAAATTGCGGACATCAGCATTGTCCCGGAGCAGGTCCCGGGTCTTGAGCAGAATATTGTCAAAATCAACACAGTTCATTTGGGCCAGGCGTTCTTCAAACTGGGCAAAAATATCGGCCATTCGAATGTTGAAAAATCCTGGTTTGCGGTCAAAATATTTGGCAGGCTCTCCGTCGTTTTTGGCCCGGGAAATGGATGAAAGAATCCGGGTTGCGTATTTTTTGTCAATATTGTTTTTTACGCACAGCTCCTTGATCAGCTTGTCCTGCTGGTATACGGTGAACACCTGCAAAGGCGGGGTGTACCCCATGATCTCACAATGCCGTTTCAAGATCATCAGACAGGCGGAATGATAGGTTCTCACCCATTCAAAGCGCATTTGGGAAAGACCGGTCATTTCCATAAGCCGGGTCTTCATTTCCTGGGCTGCCTTATTGGTGAAGGTGATGGCCAGAATGCGCTCCGGAGCATGGCCCGTGGCAATGAGGTGGGAAAATTTAGCGGTCAGCGTTCTCGTTTTACCGGAACCGGCTCCCGCAACCACTAAGGCCGGGGAGCCGGTATGATCAACAGCGTCCTGCTGGGGCTGGGATAGTTGCATAGAGTTTAATTATGTGTCCTCAATGATTTTTTTTAAATCTGTTTCAATTTCGGTTTTAATTTCTTCCAGACGGGGCTCGGTCAGGGCCTCAAAGCGAAGCACCAGGGCCGGCTGGGTATTGGAGGCCCGCACAAGGCCCCATCCGTCTTCATAAATGGCCCGCATCCCGTCAATGTCAATGACCTTTTGCCGGGCTTTATACAATGCCACTATTTTTTCCACAACCTTGAACTTGACCGCGTCCGGGCAGTCAACCCGGATCTCCGGTGTGGTAAAGGTTTGGGGCTGGTCTTTAATTAATTCGTCCACACCAAGGCCGGTGCTGTCCATGATTTCCAGAAGCCGGCAGGATGCATACAGGGCATCGTCATATCCGTAGTAGCGATCCTTGAAAAACATGTGCCCGCTCATTTCTCCTGCCAGGGCCGCATCCTCTTCCTTCATTTTCTTTTTGATCAGGGAGTGGCCTGTGCGCCACATGATTGGGTTGCCGCCCATCTTTGCGATCTGATCATACATGACCATGGAGCACTTGACCTCGGAGATAAAGGTTGCACCGGGATGGCGGGACAAAATCTCTTTGGCATAAATCACCATGAGTTGGTCCCCGTAAATGAGGTTGCCGAACTTGTCCACCACACCGATGCGGTCTGCATCACCGTCATAGCCAATGCCAAGGTCCAGATTATTCTTTTTCACCATGGCAATGAGATCCGTCATATTTTTTTTCTGGGTGGGATCTGCCTCGTGGTTTGGAAAGGTGCCGTCCAGGTCGCAGTAAATATCATGGACTTCGCAGCCCAGTCCCCGCAGCACCGGTAACGCAGTTATGCCGCCGGTGCCGTTGCCCGCATCAATGCCGACCCGGATTGTATTTTTCAGCGTGATGTTCTCCTGGATCATGGCCATATATGGAGAAATCATATCCGCCTGGGTCAACGTGCCCTGGCCCTGGGTATAGGCCTTGTCTTCGATGATCTTGCGTATATCCTGCAACCCGTGGCTATGGATGGAATCCAGCCCGCTCATCAGCTTGAATCCGTTGTATTCCGGAGGATTGTGGCTGGCCGTAATCATGGCCCCGCCTTCAAGGTTGAGTTGGTGAATGGAAAAATAGAGAACCGGGGTAGGGCAGACACCGATGTCCACGACATCACATCCTGCGGACAACACCCCGTCGATAAATGCCTTTGAATAAGCTTCAGAAGTGATGCGGCAGTCCCGGCCAACAGATACTTTTTTGCGGCCCTGTCCCATAAGCAGTGATCCATATGCCTTTCCTACGGCATTGGCGTCCTGTTCGGAAATTTCTTCCCCTGCAATACCGCGGATGTCATATTCCCTGAATATTCCAGGATGCATAGTTACCTCCTTTATAGAAAATTTGAAAAAAGTGCCAGAATTCCGGCCAGCCAGCAATAGGGTGCAAACAGATGAAACTTTCCGATATTCACCAGTTTCAATAAGAGTTTTAATGCTGCCAGCCCAACGATGAATGAAGCGATTGTACCACAAATGGTGGCAGGGTCAATGTAGCTCTGGGATTCCAGCATGTCTTTTAAGCTGATTACCTGTGCGCCGAGAATGGCAGGGATGGATAAAAGAAATGAGAACCGGGCAGATGTCATTCTGTCCAAACCAGTGAAAAGTCCGGTGGCAATGGTGGCGCCGGACCGGGAAATGCCGGGAATAACGGCAAGACCCTGGGAAATGCCGATGATGACAGCCTTTGAAAGGGTTAAATGTTCACCTTTTTTAATCCTATAGCAATGCCTGGACATCCACAGAATGCCCCCTGTTACTATAAGCATGGCACCCACCAGTAAAGAGGAGGTAAACAAAATGTGTTCAAACTGTTTCAGCATGAATCCGATAATTGCCGTGGGCACTGAACCAATAATAATGGCGGCAGCCAGGGCCAGATTCCTTTCATGCCCTGAAGCATCCCGGGTTCCGGCGTAGTACACCAGGCTTTTTAAAATTTCCTGGATATCTTTAAAATATACAATAAAAACCGCGCCCAGGGTTCCCATATGTACTGATGCGTCAAAAACAAGGCCATATTCAGTAATGTTGAAATAGATCTGGCCAAGGACCAGATGGCCGGAACTGCTTACCGGCAGGAACTCTGTAAGCCCCTGAAGGATACCTAAAATTATACCCTGATAGATCTCCATATTCTTATCCTGACTTGAGTGTTGTGGTAAAAATTAGAAAGTTATGGGTTAAGTTGGGACGTATATAATTGTTTGCCTAAAATTGCAAGGTTTCAGTAGCTTCCCCATTTACCCTAATATTGTAAAAGAACAGTTGATTTCGTTTGTTTTCTTTTGTAGAATATTTCAAAGTCTTTGTTCCAAAGTCTTTGTATGGTACTCATCAATTTTAACAAGTATTTAATACTAATTCTGAAAAAAAGGAGATCAGATGAAAAAGAAACGTTTCGTGCAAGCCCTTTTGGCCATTACCGCTGTCCTTTTCCTGTTTGGTTGCGCGGCTAAGGAACCTGCCGGGCTTCCCCCATTTTCTGCTAAAAAGTTTGATGCGTCCATGTATCAGTCCAAAGTAAATAACTTTGTTATTATTTTGGATGCCTCCAGCTCCATGGACGACGACTGTATGGGCAACCCCAAATTCATGATCGGCAAAGCGATTGTAGAACATATGAACATGACCATTCCTGAACTCGGACAGACTGCGGGTTTGAGAAGTTTTGGGCATGCCGATTCCATATCCAAAAACGAAACCGAACTGTTTTACGGCATGGAGAGTTACAGCTCCGCGGCCCTGGCTGAAAAACTCGGTGCGATTTCAGAAGCCGGCGGCTACAGCCCTCTTGGTGCAGCCATCGCCGCCATGGGGAATGATCTTGAAAGCCTTCCCGGAAAAACCGCAGTTATTATCGTTTCCGACGGCTTGGACATGAAACAGGACGCAGCACAGGCTAAGGCCGTTAAAGAACAATATGGCGATGCCATCTGCTTTTATCCCATTCAGGTTGGCAATGATGAAGAAGGTGCTGCATTCCTTTCTGAGATTGCAAGCATTGGCGGTTGCGCAAGCCTGATGAACGCCAAGGACCTTCTGGGTACCGAAGGAATGGCAGCTTTTGTTGAAAATGTATTTCTGCAAAGAGCCGCTGCCCCTGCTCCAGTCCCTGCTCCTACCCCCATGGACAGCGACGGTGACGGCGTACTTGATCCCGATGACCAGTGCCCCGGAACGCCTGCAGGTGCAAAAGTAAATGCAGTTGGCTGCTGGGTTCTTGATAACGTATTGTTTGATTTTGACAAAGACACGATCAAACCCGAAGCGTTTTCACAGCTTGATGCCATTTATGAAATTCTGGAAAAAAATCCTGTAATAAGTATTGAACTCCAGGGCCACACCGATAATATCGGTTCTGAGAAATACAACATGGACCTGTCCCAGAGACGTGCGAATTCCGTTGCTAAATACCTAGAAGACAAAGGTATTGCCCGCAACCGTCTGGCCACCACAGGCTTTGGTTTTGACAAACCGGTTGCCCTGAACAGCACAGACTATGGCCGCTCTCTGAACAGAAGAGTTGAAATTCATCCTTACTAAACCTAAAGGTTAAGCGGTTAAACGCAACACTTAAAGTAAACAAAAAAATCCCTGCCGGACATTGGTTCGGCAGGGATTTTTTTGTTTGGTAAAAATTTAAGAATATATATCGTGCCTAAACGGAAATCCGTGTTTGGACGAAAAGTTGCCCAGATGCAAGGCGCAAAAAAAAATTTGTAACCGGAGCGACCTCAAAGGTTGTGAGGCCCGATCTTATGATTTGGCAAATTTTTCTGCAACGCCGCAGATGGGTGACTTTTCGTTCAAACAGACCGGAATAATTCATGCCCGGTTTTTTCTACCCCGTATCCACCTAAC
>JAQYWJ010000121.1 GCA_030145005.1 Desulfobacter sp.
TCTAAAAGGAGGCCAATGATGAATCCCAGACGTATCGTAAAATTTTTTGTCAGTACACTGGTAGTTTTGGGCCTGGTGGCAGGCGTCTTCTCCTATGCCGATAACAAAATGGATTCAAAGGATATGTCCAGAGACATGGCCCTGGAAAACATTATGGAAGACGGGCCGGCAGTGGCGACTTTTGCAGGAGGCTGTTTCTGGTGCACGGAGTCTGACTTTGAGAAGGTGGAGGGCGTTAAAGAGGCTGTATCCGGATACACCGGCGGCCATACCCGTCATCCGTCCTATTCGGAAGTCTCAGGCGGCACCACCGGTCATGCCGAAGCGGTCCAGGTTTATTATGATCCCGGAGTGGTTTCTTACGGGCATTTACTGGATGTATTCTGGCGCCATATCAACCCCACGGACCCGAGCGGACAGTTCGTGGACAGGGGTAACCAGTACCGGTCGGAAATTTTTTACCACAACGACACCCAGAAACGCCTGGCCCGGGCGTCTAAAAAGAAACTGGAAAAATCAATGGTCTTTGACAAGCCCATCGTGACCCCCATCACCCGGTTCGTTGAATTTTATCCGGCTGAAAAATATCACCAGGATTACCACAAGCGCAATCCCAAACGTTACAAGTATTACCGGTGGAGATCCGGTCGGGACAAATTTATCGAAAAGGCCTGGAAAAACCATCCCCCCATGGACAAAAGAATGGCCGACGATATGCAGATGAAGACGGATCAAATGGATGTGAAGTCAGATACCATGGAAATGGATGCAGAAACCGACATGGACGGCGGTAAAATACCCTCGGAAAAGGAGATGGATATGATGAAAAAAGAAGGGCGTATGAATGATATGGGCGGTGACATGGGAAAAACATCCTGGAAACGGCCCCATGACAGTGAAATCCGGTCAAAACTGACACCGCTTCAGTACAAAATCACCCAGCAAAACGGAACCGAGCCGCCGTTCCAAAATCAATACTGGGATAATAAAGAGCAGGGCATCTATGTTGACGTCGTGTCCGGTGAGCCCTTGTTCAGCTCCAATGACAAATTCAAATCCGGTACGGGATGGCCCAGTTTCACCCGTCCTCTGGAACCGGATAACATTATTGAAAAAAAGGATGTAAGCCTGTTCACGGTCCGCACCGAAGTGCGCAGCCGGCATGCCGACTCCCACCTGGGCCATGTGTTTGACGACGGGCCTGCCCCCACGGGGCTGCGATACTGCATCAATTCCGCCGCCCTTAGGTTTATCCCCAAGGCAAACCTTGAGGCCGAAGGATACGGGCAGTATGCCTCTTTATTCTAACCGATCCTGCCGGCACAAAGCTTTGGCCTTTAAGCCTGTTAAACGCCCCGGGCTGAATGACCCGGGGCGGTTTTTATCTTCAACCGGTCCGCGGCCTGTTTCTCTTGGCAAATGGCTCCTTTTCGGATTTACAATTGCTTTTGCTGTCTTGCCCTCTCTTTTATAAACCATTATATTTTATGCAACATTGGTGTTTACATGCGATTGCCCTGGGCAGGACCCTAAAATATCTTGCGATTTTCCGCTTTTGAAGGTACTCTTTGATCTGCCGTTTCCAGATTTGAATCCTTACAGAACCTCATCAACAAGTGGAAGGGAAAAAATATGGGCCCTAAAAAAGAAACCGAGATATTCAAAAAAGGAATCTGGATAAAGGAGCAGCAGGGTATTTTAACCGTAGGTTCTCTGGATAAAAGAAATACGGATATCATGGTTGTGTCGGATGAATTAAGTACCAGGCTTCATACCTTTGAATCTGATATAATCGAGGCCCTTTATAAGGAACCTACTACGATATAACCATTCCTTTGGCCGACCGTTAATCTTGTTTGATGCAGCGGGGCGGTTCATTTTGACATTATGAGACATTTTCCATTTAAAGTTGTTGTATTCTGCCTGGTCATCACCCCGATTTTGTATACGATTACCCTTTCGGGCTACCGTGACTATCTGGAAAAAAAATATCTTTTAAAAATAGAAAACGGATTTATCGGAGATTCCAGTGCCCTTTTAAACGGATCAGTACAAATTGAAGACCGGATCGCAAAAAATATCCAGGCCATTATAGACCAGGACACCCTGATCCGAATAGCTGAACTTGACCTGGAAGTACAGGTGACGGAAGGCCGGGGGAAAATTATTTATCCCATCTACGTGGGAACTGACGGATTTCAGGAGGACTCCCTGGGCTATTATGATGCCCAGGCGGTTGCAGATAAAAACTTTGCAATTCTTAATTCCGGACTCAAGGTTAATGCCGTCCTGCATCTGGATCATGGATCATTTCTTGCGAACTGTATCTTTGCCCTTTACTCCGGTATTTCACTTTTAATCTTTTTTGTATTTTATAGACAGGGCAGCAAAAGGGCTGAACAGGAAAGAGAGGCCCAAAACGCCTTGATCGACGATTTGAAACAGAATTTGAAAAAAAATGAGATGCACCATGAAAAGCTGGAAGAAGACCTGAAGAGGGAACAGACGGAACTGTTTAAAAATATAGAACAATTAGATAAAAAATACCAGTCGGAACAGAAAAAGGCAAAGACAAATGAAGATGAAATGTTTAACGAGATCATCGACCTTGAAGAACAGCTCAACACATATATTGAATTAAAGAAGCGGCGGGACGTTGAGGTAAATGAACTCAAATCAAGCCTTGAAAAGTATGAACAGAGGAAAAGCGGGAGAAAATCCAGACGGAGCGAGTTTGATTTTATATCCAAACGTTTCAAAACCCTGTACAAACATGTTGAAATGAGTAGAAAAGCCTTAAACGGATTTATAAACCTGACCGAAGACCAGCAGATAAAGGCGGAAGAAACAATTCACCAGCTGGACCGGGACCCGGGATCGGTCATTGTGAAACGAAAGGTATTTTCAGGCAAGAAGCATAAAGCCACCTGTTTTGAAGTATTGTTTGCATATAATGGCAGGCTTTATTTCATGAATCATCCCAACAAAACCCAGGTGGTGGTGATTGGAACCAAACAGACCCAGACCAAGGATATGGAATATCTCCATAATTTATAAATGTACAATGAATTCTACAATCTCAAGTTACCCCCCTTTCAGATCAGCTGTGATCCCGCATTCATGTGGTTCGGGGAAAAGCATAGAGAAGCCCTTGCCACCCTTAAATACGGCATCCTGGACAACAAGGGGTTCCTGCTTTTAACCGGGGATGTGGGAACAGGCAAAACATCCCTGATAAACGCATTAATCCAGAGCCTGGAACAGGATATCATCTGCACCTCTGTGCCGGATCCGAGCCTGATTAAACTTGATTTTTTGAATTATATTGCCGCAGCCTTTGGCATGGACGGGGAATTTACATCCAAGGGCGCATTTCTTGCTCATTTTAAAAATTTTCTGCTCAGCGCCGCTGAAAAAAATAAAAAGGTGCTGCTCATCATTGACGAAGCCCAACTGCTCACCCAGGAAATGCTTGAAGAGATCCGCCTGCTGTCAAATATTGAAAAACCGGATGCAAAGCTGATAAATATTTTTTTCATCGGACAAAACGAATTCAATGAAATTTTGAACAGGCCCCAGAACAGGGCGGTCCTTCAGCGGATGACCCTCAACTACAACCTGGACCCCTTGACCCCGGAGGAGGTGGATGAATATATTCGCCACCGGCTCAAGGTTGCAGGCACACAGGAGCGGTTGTTTGACCGGGATGCGGTTCAGGAAATTTTTCTATATTCAGGCGGATTTCCAAGACGCATCAATATTTTATGCGATCATTCCCTGTTGTCGGGTTTTGTCAGGGATCAGCGGATCATTGACGCAGGCATTGTAAAGGAATGCGCAAAAGAACTGAAAATTCCAGCCCATGTCCGCAACCTTGAGATCAATGAACCATTTGAGCCCGGTACCTGCCATGAAAATAAAAATAATCCTCCGGGTGACCTGTCTGCCCGGGTTTTTAACCACCATCCGCCTGTGCAGGAGCCCGCCCCCCTAGTTCCACAACCGCAAAAAAAACGATTCCCATGGGGCAACCTGTTAATTTTAATCTGCTTTTTTATTTTTGCCTGGGACTTTATGTTCCCGGACCATTATTTTTCCATGCGTTCCCGGGTAGAACAGCAGTTTGATAATACACAGGAAATAATAAAAGAACAAAAAACAGATAAAACTATCCAACCGGGAAATCAGCCCGTTGTCCAGGATCCTGAACACCCGGATAACCCGACCCCGCCCAATCCAAGAGCCGTCGTTGAAAAAAAAGTCCAGGGCCGGGCTGAAAATTCGGAAGAACTCAAATTTGTCATTGAGCCCCCGGAAACAGATCCATCACCTGAATTAAATAATCCCCCGCCCCCACTTCCAAGGGATAAAATTACAGTCCGGTTTAAGTATAACGCCAATGATCTTACTGAAGAAAACCTTGAAAAGCTTGAAGCATTTTCAAAAGCCCTGGTTGTTCACCAGAATTCAAAAATTCTCATTACCGGATATACGGATGCTATGGGGAATGGCACGTATAATTTACAATTATCCAAATTCAGGGCCAATATCGTGAAAAGCTTTCTTCTGGGACTGGGGGTCAAAAGCTATCAGATGAAAATCCAGGGTAGAGGCGGTCAGGAGCCCATTGAAAGCAATGATACGGCATGGGGCCGGATGATGAACCGCAGGGTTGAAATCGAGGTGATTGAATAAGCAGGTTTTTTCCCATTCTTTATTAATATCCAAGGTCTTTTTTCTTGATTTGCACCCCCCAAAAAAGATATTTTTAAAATTTGTTGATTTGTTTTGTTTTCAATTGGATTGTAAAAAGGAATTCCTGTGAGTACATCCAACACTGATAGTTACCGGAAAAAATGGAAAAATATGGATCTGCTGATTCCTTATGCAGCACCGTATTTCGCTTATGTGGCTCTTTCTTCTGTTCTGCATAACAAGCTGCCCGAAGAAATCATATATATAATGAAGCTGGTGATTGTGCCCGGACTTTTGATCTGGGCCTGGAAATGGTACGTTCCTTTAACCGGCCCTAAAAATAAATGGATATCCTGTTTGTGGGGAATCGTTTTCGGGATCATTGGACTGGTGGTGTGGTGCGGTTTATATGCCCCTTTTACAACTCCCGGGGATGGTGCGCCGTGGTCTGATCTCGGATTTGCCCTAAGGCTTTTGACGGCCGGTTTTGTGGTGCCGGTTTTTGAAGAGTTGTTCATGCGCGGATTTGTCTTCCGGGTCGCCCTGCAATGGGATCTTCTGCGCAGGCAAAAAACGCCAAAAGCCTTTTCTGCGGCCCTGGATGAGGCCAGTATTTTCGATGTCGCACCGGGGCAGTGGACCGTTTACGCCATTGTGATTTCAACTATTATTTTTGCCGCGGGCCATCTGGTTGGCGAATGGCCTGCAGCCATTGCCTACGGCGTACTCATGGCCCTTTTGTGGATATTGAGACAAGATCTGATTTCCTGCATTGTTGCCCATGGGATAACCAATATCGGGTTGGCCCTTTATGTCTATTCCTTCGGGCATTGGGAGTTGTGGTAAGGCCCATGGTCAAAACCAGGGGTTTTCAACGGTTGAGATCAACACATATTAAACATCAAGGATACACATATGCGTTTCACATTAATTCAGCAGAATTTAAAAGAGAATCCACGATCCTGGCTGATCACCGGATGCGCCGGGTTCATTGGTTCCAATCTTCTGGAAACCCTTCTTAATCTTGGGCAGACAGTGACCGGCCTGGATAATTTTTCCACAGGGTTTCAGCATAATCTGGACCAGGTCAAAGAGGCCGTTGGTCCTGAAGCATGGCAGAAATTTTCTTTTATTGAAGGGGATATCACCAATGCCGGCACCTGCGCGGCTGTTTGCAAGGGGCAGGATTATGTACTTCACCAGGCTGCTTTGGGTTCCGTTCCCCGGTCTGTTGCTGATCCCTTAACCACCAATGAAAATAATATTACAGGCTTTTTAAATATGCTGACCGCAGCCCGGGACGCGGACGTAAAACGGTTCGTATATGCTGCGTCAAGTTCCACCTATGGGGATCATCCAACACTTCCCAAAAAAGAGGAGACTATCGGTAATCCTCTTTCCCCCTATGCCGTGACAAAGCTGGTCAACGAACTGTACGCCCGGGTGTTTGCTTCCACCTACGGGTTTAAAAGCATCGGACTGCGGTATTTTAATGTGTTCGGCCGCCGCCAGGATCCTAACGGGGCCTATGCTGCAGTAATTCCTTTATGGTTTGGTGCATTGATCCGTAAAAGCACGGTTTACATAAATGGTGACGGTGAAACCAGCCGGGATTTCTGTTTCATCGATAATTGTGTTCAGGCCAATCTGCTGGCTGCAACGGCCGGGGATGACGCCGCCGACCAGGTATACAATGTTGCATTTGGGCAGCGCACCACGTTAAATCAGCTGTTTTCATTGATCCGTGACCGGGTGACCGGGACACTGCCGGATCGCGCCGGGGTAACTCCGGAATACAGGGATTTCAGGCCGGGAGATGTTCGCCATTCCCTGGCAGATATATCCAGGGCCCGGGATCTTTTGGGATACAGCCCGCAGTACTCGGTTCAGGACGGCCTTGATATGGCAGCCTTCTGGTACATGAACCATTTAAACCCCAACGTTGCATAAAAATTTTTTAAAAT
>JAQYWJ010000122.1 GCA_030145005.1 Desulfobacter sp.
GCATGGTGGCCGAAGGTGTCAAAACCACCCGGTCCGTTTATAACATGTCAAAAAAGCTCAATGTCGATCTGCCCATCTGTGCTGAAGTCTATTCTGTCCTGTTTGAGAACAGCCCTGTGGAAAGAACTGTAGAGCGGTTGATGGGCCGTTCTTTGAAACATGAACTGGCAGGCATTATTTGATTTTCATAACTGGTGTTTGAACGGAAAGTCGCCCATCTGCCGCGTTGCAGGAAAATTTGTACCTGGGCAACTTTGTGGGCATGCGTCCCTCTGGCGAGCCGTCCAAACACGGGTTTGTGTTCAGGCAATAGCTGACCGGCTGTACCGGTCAGCTTAATTTACTATCGTTGCGGATAAGTTCGCATTACAAAAATTAATGCTCGTTCCTGCAGGACCTGACAAGCACAATCTCATCCCCCATTTTGCCGTTGATTGAATCAAAAAAAAACCGTTCTGATTACGATGCCATAAGCGGGTTGCTATATAACCTCTGGGTCATGAATCCATTTACGATCAGTGATCCAGAAGTTTATGATCCCAAAGGGATACTTTAAAAGTTCTCTTCCACCTCAAGTTTATCAAAAGTTTCTAATAAACAGTGGATTAAGAAAGATCCATACTGAAATGGCAGGTGCAATTATGGTTTCTAATGGAATCAAGTTTGTCGATGCTGCAACTTGATTTAGGAGCCGCCCTGTCATATCTTTAAACTAATTGGATTTTACGCAAAACAAAAGTGATTAACCATAAAAAGCGAGGGAGGAACAATGAAAACATGCATGCTCACAGACTTTTTGGAAAGTTTAAAACCTTGGCTTTCAAAAGATTATATTCAAATGGCGTACCTGAACGAAAAGGATCACCTGGTATTATTGTTCAAAGATAACGTTCAAAATGTTTATAATATTAATGATTGCTCAAAAATGCAGCTTAAAAACATATTGGCTGATTTGAAAAGCAAAGGGATTATCGTCCAGGATAAATCCGGCGGATTCATGGAAAATGGATCCGGTTCATCCTCTTGAGTGTTCGGTTGGTCCCGGGGATGTCATTGTTGCGAATTTTATCTGGTGTTACAGGAGACAGGTCATAGCATGCCCGAATTACCGGAAGTTCAGACCGTGGTTGACACCCTTCATCATGCTGGAATTGTCGGCAGACATATTGTCGGCGTAAAGGTAAATTGGTCCAAAACCATATCGGATCAAACACCGGAATCATTTACCCGTTGCATAAAAGGCCTGGCAATCACTTCTATCCGGCGACGGGGCAAATACATAATTTTCGATTTTGACTCTCCTTTCAGTTTGTTGATTCACTTGCGCATGACCGGTCGAATGCTGGTGACAAGCAATGCTGAACCCATACCAAAACATGTACAGGTTGTGTTACACCTCAGCGAAAACCGCTGTCTGCATTTCCATGATACCCGCAAATTCGGCCGCATGCACCTCACGAAAAGTCCTGCCGGAATTCTTGACAGATTGGGGCCTGAACCCCTGTCTCCCAAATTCACTGCCAGGCAATTTCAAAAGGCGCTGCTGTCTCGTAAACGCTGCCTGAAGCCGCTTTTATTGGATCAAACCTTTATTGCCGGTTTGGGCAATATTTATGTGGATGAGGCCCTGTGGGTATCCAAAATTCATCCCTTGCGCATCTCATCAACCCTGGCCGGCCATGAAATCAAAATGCTCCACCGGGCGATTCGAAAGGTGCTGCGCAAAGGTATCCAAAACAATGGAACATCTTTGGGCGGCAGTAAAGCCAACTTTATTTCAGCAGACCACAAACAGGGGCGCAACCAGCTTCAATTAAATGTATTCCGGCGCACAAACCGGCCCTGCCCAAGATGCCGGAATAAAATTAAACGCATCATTGTCGGCCAGCGAAGCAGCCATATCTGTGAGGCCTGTCAATCCCCACCCACCATTCATCGACGGACTTGGTCAACGATGCATCGGCAAATACAATGAAATTTCACAAGCAAATGGAGTTATCCCATGCCACGCTTGCACCTGGATTATGATCCCTACCGGATTTTTCGTTCCAGTCGGACGCCCCCGGGCTTGTATGCCCGTCAAAAATGGCTGCATGAGGAAACAAAAAGCAGCCGGCAGGAAGATTTCAGCGCGACCGTCAAGGCACTGTACCAGAACAGGTCCGGCAGCGGGCTTTGGCAAAATTCGATTATCAAAACCATTCACCAATTGTTCGGCCTGCACCTGACCGTTCGGACCTGCGATCCGTTGATTAAAAAAAGTCTGGAACAGCTGCTCTACAATGTAAACACAGCTTTATCCAGTCAAAAGACCGGACAGGTTCACCC
This sequence comes from Desulfobacter sp., assembly GCA_030145005.1. Taxonomy (GTDB): domain Bacteria; phylum Desulfobacterota; class Desulfobacteria; order Desulfobacterales; family Desulfobacteraceae; genus Desulfobacter. The sequence continues at coordinate 2,329 of JAQYWJ010000122.1, forward strand.
CGAACAGCTGCTCGGCCTTCCCTTTGCACCGGGAAGATGGCTGGAGGTTGTGGTGCCGGCAACATTGTTTTTAGCCGGCATATTTGATCAGGCATCTGATTCGGCCGTCCTGACGCTCTACGAACGGACGGTGAACAGCCTGGTCCAGGGCAGCCTCGATCAATTGGCCGGCTCGGCAGTGCATAATTTATTGCGGGCGCTTGTTGTTCACCCGGATTATGCCGGACATGCGATAACGCGATCAGTGGTTTCCTGGTTTGCCGACCGGCAGACTGCCCAAGGAGACTGGGGACGGGACATCCCCTTTTACCAGGCACTGAATGCGCTGGCCCACCTATCCATGGTTCAAGCCGACATCCAGTGCCGAAAGGCATTCAACCGGCTTGCGTCGTTACAGCACCCGGACGGCTCATGGGGTGAAAACCAGAAAGAGTGGTGTACCTTCCTGGTCATCCACGCCTTGCGCAACAAAGGCCTGCTCTAAGTCACACCGCATTTATGGCGGCGAAGCCGCTGTGAATATTAAGCTCACAAGCTTGTCCGAGTGAAGCGGGTTGTTAACAGGCGAGAGGAAAGTGGGGTAGGGCAATTTCCTTTCCAAACAACGAATTAAAACATATAGGGAATCAAAGGGTGAACCTTAAACTATCCCATATCGATAAATCATACGATGACAGCAAAACAAAACGGGTTATTTTTAAAGATATGAGCGCCACCCTGGTTGCCGGGGAAATTTCCGTGATAATCGGTAAGAGCGGCGTTGGAAAAAGTTCTCTGCTCAACCTGATCAGCGGCATAGATCTTCCGGACAGGGGCACGATACATGTCGGAGATCTTTGTATCACCGATTTTGACGATTCGGAAAGAACCATATTCAGACGTCGCCGAATCGGTTTTATTTATCAATTTTTCAACCTGATACCGGTTCTTTCAGTCCTTGAAAACATTACCCTTGTTGCTGAACTGGACAATACACCAAAAGATGTATTTTTACCTAGAGCCATGGCGTTGCTTGAAACGGTAGGTCTTGCCGATAGAAAAAATGATTTCCCGGATACCCTTTCAGGCGGTGAACAACAGCGGGTCGCCATTGTCCGCTCACTGGCCAATGACCCGGATATAATCCTGGCAGACGAACCAACCGGAAACCTGGACAGCGAAACAGGACTTGCTGTCCTTGAAATGATCACGGATCTTGTTAAAATTCATAATAAAACCTTGATTATGGTCACCCACAGCCCTGAAGCCATAGGGTTTGCAGATCACGTTTATGTAGTCAAAGATCAATTGCTGGTTCCACAGACATCCGGGTTGGATGTATTATAATGACAAGGGTTCTGTTCAAAATATGCTTTCGTTTAAGCCGTCGCCATCCTTTAAGGACCGCTCTCATGACCATCGGCATAGCCATTGGTGTAGCAGGGATGATCGCCATAGACATATCAAAAACAAGCATTACCAAATCCTTTGAACTCTCCACGTCAGCCCTGATTTCCCGCAGTACCCACCAGATCGTGGGAAGTAATTTTACGATTCCCCAGCACATTTTTACACAATTGCGCACCCAATTAGGAATCAAAGCCAGTGCCCCCGTGATAACAAGACATGTAAAAACAGATCAGCTGGGAAATAACACCTTTACCCTGATGGGGATTGATCCCTTTTCTGAAATCCATTTCCGGTCATTTGAAACCATAAAAGGGCTTAATTCCAGGCCCATGGACCTGTCTTCCGGCAGACCAGGTGTTCTTATCTCCCGTCGTAATGCCCGGCAGTTCAATGTGAAATTAGATCGTCCCATTTATCTCAGACTCGGAAATAAAGAGATCAAAACCATTGTTGCCGGATTTATCGATACCGGAGATGTAAATAGCAGAAATCCGGCCGACGGTGTTATTTTAACAGATATTGCAACAGCCCAGGAACTCCTGGAATTGGGCGACAATATTACTCGAATTGATCTCTTACTGCATAAGGATGACATTGATAAAGTCCGGCAGATTCTTCCCAAAGGGGTTTTTCTGGTCGAAACAAATAAACGGAACCAGGTTGTCCGCGGGTTGTCCCGCTCATTTGAAACCAGCTTGACAGCATTTTCAATGCTGGCATTGTTTATGGGGATCTTTTTGATTTATAACACCGTCTCTTTTTCCGTTGCCAGACGACGACATATCAACGGAACTCTGAAAGCCCTTGGCGCAAGTGGCAGGCAGATTTTTCTAATGGTGATCCTGGAGGTGTTCTTGTTTTCCCTTGTCGGATCCATTCTTGGGGCCCTGCTTGGCGTCGGGCTTGGCAAAGGAGCGGTTAATGCTGTCTGCAGCACGGTTTCCGATATGTATTTTGTTCTCACCGTAAGCCAGGCCCATATCAGTTCGATGACCATCTTGAAAGGAGTCCTGGCGGGTATCACAGCGTCGTTCCTGGCCTCAATCTTTCCTGCTTTAAAGGCATCCCGTGCCATTCCCATCACCCTGATGCAGCGGTCTGCGTCTGAGCGCGCTGTTCAAAATAAGATTCCCGTCTTCATGTTTACAGGCTTGTTACTCATATCCTGTGCGATTATGATTTTCAAAGTAATCGCCCTGCCGCCGGCATATGATTTTATCGGGGTTTTCATTCTCTTTCTGGGCAGTTCGTTCCTGGCCCCTGGGCTTGTTCTTCTAATTTCCCGGGCCTGTTCCGGCCTGGTGAAAAAATACGGAAAAGTCCTGTTTAAAATGGCTGCCAGGAATGTTGTCAGATCCTTGAGCCGCACCAGCGTATTAATTGCCTCTCTGATGGTGGTGGTCTCAGTATTTATCGGAATCGAAATCATGACCAAAAGCTTCAGGGCATCTATTGAAACATGGGTGGACGGGCATATAGGGGGAGATATCCATGTTTCTTCCACAGATGAGCTGGACAGGAGGCTTGATTTCGATCTTTTGGACCAGATACGGAAATTGCCCCAGGTAAAGGATCTGTCTGCCTATAACATTCACCGGATTTATTCCGTGGTCGCCGGTGAAGTCCATATATTTTCATACATTAAGGATCTTTCCGAAAAGCAATGGACATGGACCGTACAGCGGTCCGATAAGATGGAAACCTTTCTTGAACAGGGCTGGATACTGGTCTCCGAAATATTCGCCCGGAAACATTCATTTAATCCGGAAAATGGAGACAGTGTTACGCTGGAAACAATTCAAGGACCTGTCCGATTCAAGATCGCTGGTGTGTTCAGGGATTTTTTCATGGGCGGCGGCCGGGCAGTTGTCAGCCGGGATGTCATGAAAAAATACTGGGGACTTGATGATATCACATCCATTCAGATTTTCTTAAATTCAACGGATGAGATCGAGCCAACGATTCATATGATAAAAAAAATGATCCCTGAAACCAAAATGGTTAAAGTGGTCTCCGGCCTGAGCATTAAACAAAGTATCCTTTCCGTTTTTGACAAGACGTTTGTGATAACAACCGCACTTCAGATCCTGACGGCAATTGTTGCCTTTACCGGTATCCTGAATTCCGTTATGGCCCTGTTGATAGAACGAAAAAAAGAGTTGGGAATATTACGGGCATGCGGTGCAAAGTCTGATCAGGTGGGACGACTGATGATTATGGAATGCGGAATAAACGGTTTTATTTCCGGTGTGCTGGCCCTGCCCCTTGGTATCTTCCTTGCCTGGGTTCTGATTGATATCATCAACCAGCGATCCTTTGGGTGGAGCTATGACATGGTCCTGTCAATGGGTATTTTATTGCAGGCCCTGCTCCTTTCTGTTGGCGCTGCCGGCATTGCCGGAATTATTCCGGCCTTTCAAGCCGGAAAGACCAATATCAGCCGTGCGCTGCACATGGAATAGTAAAGATGAACAGACGCAAAACATACCATTTTTTTCTTATCTTTTTCAGCGGACTGGCAGCAGCCTTGCTAACCGGATGCGACAGTTCGGAATCACCTGAGCGGATCAACATTGTCCAAGCCCTGTCATCTGGTTCGGATTCCGGATGCTACAGTATTGCACAAAGACCGGCAGACATAAGGCTTCCGGAAGACAGCGGCGACCATGAAGCGTTTCAGACCGAGTGGTGGTACTATACAGGAAATCTGAAAACCAAAAACCATCGGCTGTTTGGTTTTCAGCTCTCTTTTTTTCGGCAGGCGCTTTCCTGTAAACCGGTAAAAAAGGGATCAAAATGGCGGACCCGACAGCTTTATTTCGTTCATCTGGGTTTAACAGATGTCAGCAATGCCCAATTTTATTCCATGCAGCGGATGAACCGTGAAAGCA
>JAQYWJ010000005.1:0-3828 GCA_030145005.1 Desulfobacter sp.
TTAAATCTTTTCTTGCGTCTTTGGAGTGAAGGATACAATAGTTTTCATCCGTGTAACAATTTAAATTGCATTTCTGTTTAGAACATTCTTTCTGCATTATAGATCTTCTTTTTTTTTATAACTCCCAAATTTAACAATATGATGTGTGGTTCTGTATATTCCTTATACCCTTTATCTATCTGGATAACATACGAAAATTGAAAATATCCAGGTCAGAATAATTTTTTAAAATATCAACGAGGAAATTCATACCACCATTCAAAATGGTTCGCAAAGATTTTTACTCAATTTTATACATACTCAAGATTATACATGGATACGATCTGCCTGCGCCGAGTTCTGACCCTATCCAGCCGGGACAGTTGGGAGAGGCCCAAGGCGCGCTGGATATCGGTGATCCGGTAGTTGCACCCCAGACTTTTCATTTCGTAAGCCCAGCCGCCATGCTGTTCGACCAGGGCATCATGGCGTTCCATGCCATGATTGCGCAAGCGCCTTACACGAGATGCCGGAGACGCATCATTGTTCATGACCGCCCCGCCCTCCCCTGTGGTTATGGTTTTTACCGGATGAAAGGAAAAAACAGCCAGGTCCGTATGGGCTTAGCTGCCACAGGCGTATCGTTTTCCGCCCACCTGATAAAATGCCCCCAGCGCGTGGGCCGCATCTTCTATGAGTGAAAATCCATACGTTTCCGGCAGTATGCATCAAACTGTTGCGGGGACAGACAAAGCGTTCCCGGATCAATATCAATGAAATCGGTCCTGACGCCGCAGTATCCAATATAATTGTCAGCCTTTTTTACAGCTTGCAAAAGGCATCGACAAACTTAAGCTTAAAATTTCGCCGGGGCAATGACAGCCAAACAAATATTATCTTTAATTTCAATATATTAAATTTTTTTATGCCTGTTTTTTTATCCGGCACCATAGTTGCTGTATATAGTCCCAGACAAGCGCACCTTCTTTTCAATTAGGAACAAAGGGACAAATCTTGAGCAAATTAAAACAAAACAGACAGTGGCTGAAAAGAGCAATTTTTCTTAATATGACTTTTTTCCCCATGATCCCTTTTATTATTGTTTTGGGAATCAGCTTCTACTTCTTTTCTTCAACCCTGGATAAATCCACCCAGACCAGCCTTGAAAGAATCCTGACAGACCACCGCAAGATGATTGAATCTTTCCTGCTTGAAAGAAAATCAGATCTTGAACTGATCACCCGGGCATATACATTTGAAGACATCATGGCCGAAGACGCCATCGGCACCATCTGCCAGAGTCTTCAGAAACGGTCGCCGGCCTTTGTTGACCTGGGGCTGTTTGACGAAACCGGTAAGCACTTAAAATATTCCGGGGCCTTTGCCCTGGCAGGAAAAAGCTATACCCAAGAACCCTGGTTCCAGAAAACCATGCTCCGGGGATTTTATATCAGTGACATTTTTCTAGGGTACCGCAATATCCCCCATTTTGTTGTGGCCGTGCGCAGGACTGAAAACAACCAATCCTGGGTGCTGCGTGCCACCATTGACACCCTGTTCTTTGATTCCATGGTATCCGAGGTGCGCATAGGCAAAACAGGTGAAGCCTACATTTTAAACAACGAGGGGATGGCCCAGACCGCCAGGCGTTCCGGGGATATCGCCCTTCTTGATAAAGATCCGGCCTTTGGGTGGATGAACAAGCAATTTTCCGCCAACCGACAGACCTTCCAGTTGTCACCCAAGGGCCAACCTTTTTTATATGCGGTATCCAAACTATCCAATAAGTCTTGGTATCTGGTGGTGCGCCAGGAAAAACACGATGCTTACAGGGCCCTTTACTCTGCCGTCCTGATCTGTGTGGTCATCGCCATTTTAGGACTGACAGCCCTGGTGGTCCTGGCCTATGTCACCTCCGAGACCATCTGTCGGCGCATGAACCGTCTGGACGAAGAAAAGGAGCAGCTGGGCAGCCAGCTGATCCGGGCCGTGCAACTGGCGGAAATCGGGGAAATGGCAGCCGGATTTGCCCACGAAATCAACAATCCTTTACAGATCATCAAAAGTGAATATGCCCTGATCAAAATTCTCATGGAAGAACTCTACCCAGGCAAGAACAGCAAGGGCAACGCCCCGGACACCCAGGCATTCAATGACATCCGGGAAAGTGTGGACCAGATCCATAAACAGGTGGAGCGCTGCCACGAGATCACTTCAGCCATCTTAAAATTCGGCAGAAAAAAAAAGGTCAAGCACACCACCCTGGATCCGGGCACGGTTATTCCCGAAATTCTCAAGCTTGTTGAAAACTCTGCCCGTACCAGCGGTGTAGAAATCTTCACCCGGATTGATGAGAATGCACCAAGTTTCATGGGCGACCCCGGCCGGTTCCAGCAAGTCATGCTTAACCTGGTCAATAATGCCATACATGCCGTTACCAGCCGACACGGCGCCAAGGGCGGCGCAATTGAAATAAGTGCAGCCCAAACCCGGAACGATGACGGCCGGACCATGGTTGACATTCAGGTTAAAGACAATGGCTGCGGAATAGAGCCTGAACATATGGATAAAATTTTTTCACCCTTTTTCACCACAAAAGCCGTTGGCAGGGGAACGGGCCTGGGGCTTTCGGTATGTTTCGGCATCATCGAAAGTTTTGGCGGCACCATGTCTGTGGACAGCCGTCCCGGTGAAGGGACCGTGTTTTCCATTCAGCTTGCGGCATATGAAAATAAATCGTCTTAAAAAGGAGGACAACCTATGGAAAAGATGAAACTGTTATTGGTCGATGACGAAATCCGCTACCTTGAAACCACCCAAAAACTCATTGAAAGAAAGGGCTATGAGGTGTGGACAGCCCCAAGCGGAGAAAAAGCGCTTCAAACCATGGCTGCCCACAACATCCATGTGGTGATCCTGGATGTGAAGATGCCCGGGATGGACGGCAATGAAACCCTTAAACAGATCAAGGAGCTGTACCCCTTAACGGAAGTGATCATGCTCACCGGTCATGCCACGGTGGACTCAGCCATAGACGGTCTGAAATCAGGTGCCTGGGATTATCTGATGAAGCCGGCAGATATTGAGGACATCATTGAAAAGGCTGAGCTGGCGTTCCAGAAACGTATGAACCAGGAAGAGAAAATCCGGTCTGCCCAGGCCAAACAGTATCTGAAATCCCCCCGGGAAATTCTCAAACAGGGAAAAGACTAATCTGAAAAGAGGAGTAAATTGAATGAAACAAGATAAGAAAAAAGTCACCGGGTATGACAAATACATAGACTGGAAGATTTTTATCGTTCCTGTGGTCCTGTTCTTTGCTGTGCTCTTGATGCCCACCCCGTACGGCATGAAGGATGTGGGCATGGAATACACCATCGCCCCCCAAAAAGTGGTCTCTTATATTACAAATGAACTTTTCTCCGTCAAAAGTGGAGAAGCAGCCCAATGGCAGTTGCTCACCGCCCAGATCATGGAACAGAACATGCGCATTGGCGCGCTGAGCAAAGAAAGGTTCATGGACCGAAATGCCAAATGGTGCAAAAAGTATAAAATCCCGACCCGGAAAGCCAACCTTGAAAAGGCACAGGAATATATCAGCAGCGTCAGCGATGCTGATTTCAAGGCCTTGATGGACAATGCACTGGAACTGCGGAAAAACGGGCTTAAATATGAAAACCTAAAGGACAAGGACAAGGCAAGCGCAGACAGTGGCGCCTGGAAAATCAAGGTCGCCATTGCCATGGGTATTTTTGTGGTCCTGTGTTTCTTAACCGAGTGCATTCCCTTGCCGGCCGTTGCCTTCTGTATTGGCCTGATCCTGGTGTTCACCGGCGTAATCAGCCGTCA
>JAQYWJ010000005.1:3928-25912 GCA_030145005.1 Desulfobacter sp.
AAATCAAGGTCGCCATTGCCATGGGTATTTTTGTGGTCCTGTGTTTCTTAACCGAGTGCATTCCCTTGCCGGCCGTTGCCTTCTGTATTGGCCTGATCCTGGTGTTCACCGGCGTAATCAGCCGTCAGCAGGTGGCCATGCTTTACTGGTCTGATGCCTGCTGGTTCATCATGGGTTCGCTGATGTTTGCAGCCGCCTTTGTAAAAACCGGGGTGGACAAACGGGTGTGCATGATGATGTTCAAGCGCCTGGCCGTCCCCAATCCCAAATGGATCACCCTGATCTTTTTTTTAATTATTACGCCTTTAGCGGCCTTTATATCCGACCATGCCCTGGCGGCCATGTTCTTACCCATTGGTATGCTGCTCTATCAGAACAGTCTGACCGAAGAGGTGCCCGAGGACAAAGAGCTTGCCAAAATGTTGATGATCGCCATTGCCATGGCCTGTAACATCGGTGGTCCGGGCGCACCTTCCGGCGGTGCCAGAAACGTTATCATGATGACCTATCTTACCGATATGTTCGGCCTTGATATCGGTTACTTCCAGTGGGTCACCTATTGTTTCCCCTTTCTCATCGCCATGATTCCGATTTCCTGGTTTATCATCAACATACGCTTCAAGCCTAAAACCGTTAGCCTGGCACCTGCCATGAATCACCTGCGCCGTGAAATCGACCGCATGGGTGCCTGGAACAAGCAGCAGGTCTGGGCCCTGATAATCTTCCTGATCATGGTTTTCGGCTGGTTTACGGAAAAAGCCTTTTACAATATGGGTATCTACCCCATTCGCCTGGGTATCGGCGTTATTGCCGTAGCCGGTGCCATCGCCTACATCTTGGCCGGCGTGGTCAACTGGCGCGACTACCAGGACCGTGTGGACTGGGGTGTTGTCTGGCTCTATGCCGGGGCCATCATCTTTGGCCGGACCCTGGATTCAACGGGCGCGGCATACTGGCTGGCCCGGTCCGCCATTGAGTTTTTAGCCAATTTCGGCATGGATTCAGGCCTGCCGCTGATGGCCGTATCCAACGGGCTGACCTCGATCCTGACCAACCTCATGGCTGACGGCCCTGCGGCTGCATCCGTAGGCCCCATCACCCTGAACATGGCCGGCATGGTTCATCCGGGCAGCGCCTATCTGCCCTTCATGGCCATGGCCACGGCAATGGCGTCATCCTTTGCATACTGCCTGATCATCGGCACGCCCCCCAACGCCATTGTATATGCCAGCGGTTACCTGGAACCCAAAGATTACCTGAGAGCCGGTATCCCTTTGTTCTTTTTTGCCAACGTCGTACTGCTGCTGCTCACCGGCGTTTACTGGACCTTTAGAGGATTCGGCACCTTGCCCGGATTCTGACAGAATTTTTTAAGGAGGTCGATATGACACAGATGTCAAAAAAAACAAACGCCCAAACAACCAAAAGCAGAATCTACTTTTCAAAAAAGACAGAACGGCGAATATTTTTTTACATGACGCTGATCATGCTTGCCGCAGGGATTATAAGCAAGCTGTTTTAAACAAAGGTTTATAAAGACAACCCAGTGAAGAGCCTTTCAGAATATGCCTTTTCGCCTAAGGAGGATGAAATGAATACACCAGCGGCACTTTCGGCATTGAAATTTTACAACCAGGGTGTGATCCGGCTGCTCATCGAACCGGTCCTGTTTTTTGCAGAGCTGCCTGCGGTCCATACCACGGGCAGGGCCCTAGGGTTTACAGCCCTGTGTGCCGGGTTTTATGCCGGTGCAGGACTGCTTACAGGCCCTGGTCCCCAATCTCCTGTGGTCATGGCATTGATCTATTTTATCAATGCGGCAGGCATGGTGCTCATCAGTTCCATCACGGGCTTTTGCACCATGGCGATGATCAACGGCAAAAAGCAAGGCTTTTCCCTGGTGTTCGGGCTTTACGCCTATGCGTCGGGGATCACCATGCTCATCTCATGGCTTCCCTTCATGCTCTGGTTCACGGAGCCGTGGAAATACTGGTTGGTCTATACGGGATTTCGACAAAGCTGCGGCCTGTCCAAAGCCCGGGCGATTACCGTCCTTTTGATATCTGTGCCTGTCCAGTGGTGCCTGATTTATTCGGCCATAACAGCATTCACCGGCCGTGTGTAAAATATATTTTAAATAGGAGCAATATAAAATGAAACAACCCATAAAGGTCTTAATGGTTGATGATGAAAAACGGTTCAGGGAAACGACGCGCAAAATTCTGGAGCGTAATGGCTTTGAGACCATTCTTGCGGAAAACGGCGCCAAAGCCCTGCAATGCCTGGATCAGTCGCCGGATGTGGCCATTCTGGACATCCGCATGCCCGGCATGGACGGGCATGAGGTCCTTGAAAAAATGATTAAATTAAAACCCGATTTGCCCGTGATCATGCTCACGGGCCATGGAGATAAGGATTCGGCAGAACAGTCCCTGGTACTAGGTGCCTTTGACTACCTGTCAAAGCCTTGTGACATTGACCTTTTGTCTGATAAGATCCGGGAAGCCTGCCGGAGTAAACAACAGACGGGGAAAATGGAAGAGGACCTGGTGGGTTCGGCGATGATCCCATTAAGTGCGTATACCACCATTAACGAGGATGCCACCATTGACGAATCTATCCAGGAACTTAAAACCTCTTTTGTAACGCTTCCGACCTCGGACCTGATCATGGAAACCGGCCACAGGTCCATACTGGTCATGGACAAGAACAGGCAGATCCAAGGCATTCTCACCATCCGCGACCTTTTAAAACGGATTCTGCCAGGCTACCTGACCTCGACTAAGCCGGCCACGGCGGATTCCATCCAATACTCCCCCATGTTCTGGCGGGGGATGTTCACAAGCGCCGTAGAACAGATCCGCGCGTTGACCATCAGTGAGCTTATGTCCCCGGTACCCATATCCATTGATGCGGAATCCACTCTGATGGAAGCTGCCTGGATCATGGTGGACCATCACCAGCGCCGTCTTATTGTCACTGAAGACGGCAAACCTACAGGGGTGATCAGGGAACAAGACCTGTTTTTTCAAATGGGAAAACACCTGATTCCCCCAAGATTAAGGTAGGCCCGGATATCATCCATTAAAAAAAGCCCCTCCCCGGGTCTGGTCCCAATCAACCAGCCCGGGATTTTCCAAAGGAGGTCCCCATGTCAGACAAGAAAAAAATATTAGTTACCCTTGACGGCTCAAAACGTTCGGGAAGGAGCGTTGACTATCTATGCAGATTCAAACCGTTTAGAAACAGTAAAGTGACTTTATTTAACATAACAACGCCCGTGCCCGAAGCCTATTATGATCTGACCCAGGATTTCTTTAACAAAATTGCCGTATCCCAGGTAAAGGCCTGGGAAACAGGCCAGAAAACAATAATGACCGAATTTCTCAAAGAGGCACGGCAAAAAATGATAGCTGCCGGTTATGCGCCGGACAATATCGAATTCAAACTAATCAGCCGGGAAAAGGGGATTGCCAGGGGCATTCTCAACGAAATCAAAAACAATCAATACCACGGCCTTGTCATCCGCAGAAAGGGAAGTGCAAACTCCATTATCGGTGTAACCATGGGTGGCGTAGCTGCCAAGCTGGTGGAAAAAGCAGACTTTATCCCTTTGATGATTGCCGGAACCCGTGAGATCCAGCACGACCTGTGCATCGCGGTTGACGGTTCCACAGGGTCCAAGCACGCTATCCAATACACAGCCGATATGATGGGAAAAACAAACTGCCGTATTCTTCTTTGCGCGATTATGCGCTCTACAGTGATAGATTCAGAGCCTGAAGGAAAGGCGGCCCCCTTTTTAGACATGTCTCTTCAAGCCAAACACCAACTCAATGAAGCCATGGCCGAGGCAAAACAGACCCTGACCCAGGCAGGAATATCGAAAGACCGAATCGGAGCCCGTCTTATCCAGGGTGCCCAGAGTCGGGCAGGCGCTCTTCTGGACACGGCCCGGGCTGAAAAATGCGACACTATTGTCATGGGCCGCAAGGGGATGTCGGACGTTGACAATTTCGATCTGGGACGAATTCCCAGGAAAATTATTTTCGCGTCCAGAAAATTTACGATTTGGCTGATTCCATGACCTATGTTTAAGGAGCGTTACATGAGAACACAAAATTTATCCAGAATATTCAACCCCGGATCCATTGCCGTGATCGGTGCTGGTGACGAACAGAACCGGATGGGTCATACCCTGGTACGCAACATCATTGAGGGCGGATTTAAGGGCGCCGTCTATCCTGTTAATCCGGATCATGCTCACGGGCCATGGAGATAAGGATTCGACCACCAGCGCCGTCTTATTGTCACTGAAGACGGCAAACCCACAGGGGTGATCAGGGAGCAAGACCTGTTTTTTGAAATGGGAAAACACCTTATTCCCCCAAGATTAAAGAACGTCAATGGCTGGCACCTAAAAGTTGCATTCGGGTGTTCCTTAGGAATAGATTCTTTCGGTCTCGCAGGATATTGGCCTTGATATGCTGGTGCTTAGCCCCAGGGGCCGAAGCCGTCCGGCTAAATTTACCCTGGGCAGCACCATAGAAAAAATATTTCGTCACAGCCCGTTGCCTGTGTTACGCTTAGACATAGATATCATCCATTAAAAAAGCACCCCCGGGTTCGGACCCAATCAACCAACCCGGGATTTTCCAAAGGAGATCCCATGTCAGACGAAAAAAAAATATTAGTAACCCTTGACGGCTCAAAACGTTCGGGAAGGAGCGTTGACTATCTGTGCAGATTCAAACCGTTTAGAAACAGGAAAGTAACCTTATTTAACATAACAACCCCTGTACCTGAAGCCTATTATGATCTGACCCGGGATTCCTTCAGCAAAATCCCCGGATCCCAGATAAAGGACTGGGAAATGGGACAGAAAACAATAATGACCGAATTTCTTAAAGAGGCACGCCGGAAAATGATTGCTGCCGGTTATAAGCCGGACAATATCGAACTCAAGCTTAACAGCCTGGAAAAGGGCGTTGCCAGGGACATTCTCAACGAAATTGAGAACAATGAATACCACAGCCTTGTCATCCGCAGAAGGGGAAGTGCAAACGCCATGCTCGGCGTCACCATGGGTGGCGTAGCTGCCAAGCTGGTGGAAAAAGCAGACTCTATTCCTTTGATAATTGCCGGAACCCGTGAGATCCAGCACGACCTGTGCATCGCTGTTGACGGTTCCCCAGGATCCAAACGCGCGATCCAGTACACGGCCGATGTGATGGCAAAAACAAACTGCCGCATTCTTCTTTGCGCAATCATGCGCACCACAGTGACAGATTCAGTGCCTGAAGGAAAGGACCCCTTTGTAGACATGTCTCTTCAAGCCAAACGTACACTTGATGAAGCCCTGGCCGAGGCAAAAGAGATCCTGACCCAGGCAGGAATACCGGAAGACCAGATCGAAACCCGTCTTATCCAGGGTGCCCAGAGCCGGGCAGGCGCTCTTCTGGACAAGGCCAGGGCTGCAAAATGCGACACCATTGTCATGGGCCGCAAGGGAGTGTCGGACGTTGAAAATTTCGATCTGGGACGAATCCCCAGAAAAATCATTTACGCGTCCAGAAAATTTACGATTTGGCTGATTCCTTAACATAGGAGGGACCAATGGCCACCCAAAATTTATCCAGAATATTCAATCCCGGGTCCATCGCCGTGGTCGGTGCCGGTGACGAACAGAACCGGGTGGATCATACCCTGGTACGCAACCTCATTGAGAGCGGATTTAAGGGCGCTGTCTATCCTGTCAATCCGGATCATGCCAAAATTATGAATATGCCTGCCGCAAAAAATGTCCGTGACATTCAGGGCATTGTGGACCTGGCCGTGGTGGCAGCGCCCATCAATCAGGTTCCCCAGATCATTGAAGCATGCGCCGACAAAGGAGCAGCAGGTGCCGTGATCATCAGTGGCGGGGGCAGGGAGACAGGAGTCCGGGGCTCTCGAATCGAACAGCAGATCAAGGCCGCTGCCGGACAAAGCGGTATGCGCATCATCGGCCCCAACTGCATCGGCATTGCCCATCCCCCGTTGAACCTGAATGCATCCCATATGCCGGGCTCTCCGGCCAAGGGACGCGTTGCCTTTTTGTCCCAATCCGGATCCGTGTGCGCGTCGGTCATGGATCTGGCTGAAAAGGAAAATCTGGGGTTCAGCCACGTTGTCGGTTTAGGATCCATGCTCGACGTTGATTTTGCAGACATGCTTGATTATTTAAGCGAGCAACGGGGCGTAGACAGCATCATCATGTACATGGAAAATATGGCCCGAATCCGAAACTTTATGAGCGCAGCCCGGGCAGCTTCCCGGATAAAGCCTATTATCTGCCTGAAAGCCGGGCGGTCTGCGGCCGGCGCCCGGGCAGCCTCGTTTCATACAGGCGCACTTGCCGGAGAAGATGCAGTCTATGATATTGCCTTTGAACGGGCAGGTATCCTGCGGGTGGACACGTTTGAACAATTGTTTGATTTTACCCGGATTTTGGCAAGACAGCAGCGCCCTACAGGCAGACGATTGGCCATTGTCACCAATGCCGGCGGTCCGGGTGTAATGGCGGTGGATGTCCTTTCATCCTTTGACCTTGAGCCCGCTGTGCTAAGCATTCAAACCATTGAGGCCCTTCAGACCTCCCTTGAAAAAGCATGGAGCAAAAGCAATCCTGTGGATGTCCTGGCAGATGCCTCCTGTGCCCAGATTGCCCGGGCCGTAACCATTACAGCCCAGGCACCGGAGATAGACGGCATCCTCATGATCCATTCACCAGTGGACCACTTTGCCCCGGCTGACCTTGCCCTGGTCCTGGCAAGCCAGGTCTCTGCCCTGCCCTGCCCTGTGTTTACGGTCTGGTTGGGCGGCGCAAGCATGGACAAAGCCCGGCAGATTCTCAATGAAAAAAAGGTGCTGACCTATGATACACCGGAAAAAGCGGTCAGAGCATTTGTGGGATTGTACAGGCACAGCCGCAACATTGACATGCTCAACGAAATACCGGTCAGACGCGATATCAAGCTGAAAATCAACCATGAGCAGGCCGGATCAATTATTGAATCCCATATGAAAAACAGCCCGCTCCTGTTAAGTGAAACTGATGCCAAAACGGTTCTGGAAGCCTACGGTATACCCGTAAGCCGGGCAGAAGCTGCCGGGGCGAAAGTACCTGCACCGGACTATGAACTTTATATCGGTGCCAAACTTGATGCCCGGTTCGGGCCGGTCATTAAATTCGGCATGGGTGGTGCGATGTCTGAAATCCTTCAGGACACCGCGCTGACCCTGCCGCCTTTAAATTCAGCCCTGGCTGCCCGGACCATCACCGCCACAAAGATAGCCAAAGCCTTAAAAGGACACCATCAATTCAAAGCCGTGGACCAGGGTCTTGTGGAAACCCTTTTAATACGCTTAAGCCGTCTGGTTACCGATTTTCCCCAAATCAGTGAAGTGGAAATTAATCCTGTGGCGGTCACCAATGGACAACTTATGGGGCTCGACGCGAGCATCCAACTGGCTCCGCCCTTGGCAGCAGCGCCCGATCACCTCATTATAAGCCCCTACCCGGCCTGGCAGGAACAGCTGTATACCACCCAGGAAAGTGAACAGGTGCATATCCGTCCGGTGAAGCCCGAAGATGCCGAGCCCATGATGGACTTTTTTGAAAATCTGTCGAGACAGACCATATATTTACGATTTTTCACACCGCTTAAACAATTGTCCAAACGGATGCTGATCCAGCTTACCCAGATTGATTATGACCGGGAAGTTGCCCTGGTGGCTTTGATTCCGACCCAGTACGGAGAAAAGATTATTGGAAGCGCCAGAATCATATTCACCGCCAACGGCACGGAGGGCGAATTTGCCATTATGCTGGCTGATTCCTGGCAGGGCAAAGGGATCGGAGCGGCCCTTCTGAAATCCTGCCTGGCGTTTTCCAAACGATACGGCCTGAAACGGGTATTTGGTGTGGTGCTGCGTGAAAACAGGCAGATGCTTCGCCTTGCCGACAAACTGGGATTTAAAAAGGTCCGCACCTCTACCTCAAGTGAAGTTGAAATCATTATTGACATCGAAAAATTAGATCTTTACACACTGTAAAAAAACTTGACAGGTGACAGCCTTTTTGACCGCCTGTCATAATTCTTTAAAAATCTTATTATTTCAGCAAATTAACCTCTATTTTCAGCTCTTTTCTTTAGCCGGCATATATCTTGATGTCCTTGTGTACAAACACTTAAACCGAATAAAACGGTCTCACAGGAACCATAGATATTATGCACGAACCCATAACCGACAGAAAAGAATTTTATCAAGTACTTACCCGGAATATCAGAATCCGTATCCTGCTGGTTTCCATTATCCCCATGATGCTGACCTTGGGCATTCTGTGCCGGCAATTTCATCTGGCTTATTCTGAAAAAATCAGCGCCCATATCGGCGAACTGGTGCTCAAGCACACCCAGAACATCGATACATTTCTCAAAGAAAAGCTGGGAAATATCCGCTACCTGGCCCGGCAGTTATCCATAACCGAGCCGGATATGGCCCAGCAATTTCTGACATCACAACTATCTGAACTTAAAGATGAATACGGAGATGTGTTTACGGATCTGGGCCTTGTGGATTCAGATGGTATCCAGTTTGCCTATGAAGGTCCCTTCCGCCTTGTTAATGCCGATTACAGTGAGGCGGCCTGGTTTTTAAAGTCCATGGACAGCCCCTATTATATTTCCGATGTATTTGCAGGGCTTCGCGGCCACCCCCATTTTATCCTGGCAGTCAAGCTGTCAGCCCAGGGCCGCACATATATCTTAAGATCCACCATTAATTTTACAACATTTAACAGTCTGGTGGAAAACGTCCAGATCGGCAGAACAGGTACGGCATTCATTGTCAATGCCCAGGGACAACTCCAGACCCATCCCCGCTCGGGAACAAAAGAAATCGTTCCTTCATTTATTGCGGATCCAACCATTTTCAAAGACGAGCATACGCTTATTCTCAAGCATAAAAATGATAAGGGCAACACCTGCCTGTATGCCCTGACCTTGTTTAAAACAGTGGACTGGCGCATGGTGTTCCGCCAGGATGCCGGAGATGCATTAAGGGATATGTGGAATGCCGAATTGTTCACCCTTATCATATTCCTGGTGGGTTGTACCGCCATAGTGTCAGTTTCTTTTACACTCTCCAAAAACCTTGTCAAACGCATTGCAAGGGCAGACCGGAAAAATGAAGCCATGAACCAGCAGGTGGTGGAAAGCGGAAAACTTGCCTCCATTGGTAGACTCGCTGCGGGCATTGCCCATGAAATCAACAACCCTGTGGCCATCATGGTGGAAGAGGCCGGATGGATGAGCGATCTCCTTGAAGAGGAGGCCGGGATGACCCCGGACGGCAGAAGTGAGTTTAACCGGGCCATTGCGCAGATCACAACCCAGGGCCGGCGATGCAAGGATATTACCCACAAATTGTTAAGTTTTGCCCGGAAAAGCGATGCCACAGAGGCAGATATCGACATCAATGAGACCATCCGGGAAATCGTTGAGCTCACCGCCCAGATGGCCCGGTATAACAATGTCACCATTTCCACCCGGCTTGCCCCTGACCTGCCCTTTATCCGATTTTCCCCCTCTGAACTGCAGCAGGTCATTTTAAACCTGACCAATAACGCCATTGATGCCATGGGCAAAGACGGCGGCACCGTGGAGATTGTAACCGGCGTCAAGACTCAAGACGATAATTGGATTGAAATTAAAGTGGATGACAACGGCCCAGGTATTCCCGCCCAATACCTGGACCGAATTTTTGATCCCTTCTTCACCACCAAGGCCGTGGGAAAAGGCACAGGATTAGGCCTTTCCATCTGTTACGGCATTATTCAGAAAATGGGCGGCACCATTGAAGTGGAAAGCCATGTGGGACAGGGCACCCGTTTCTTAATCCGTTTGCCCGTAAATGTCCGCCAGACAACCAAACCGTCAACAAGCGATACAACCAATAACCTTTAAACCATTTAGGGAAACTTTGCAGATGAAACTTTTATTTGTCGATGATGAAAAAGCCTTTCTGGACACCTTGCTTAAACGGCTTGAAAAACGCGAACTTAAAGCAGAAGCCGTTTATGACGGACAGTCAGCCTTAAGCTTTCTGTCTGAAAACACCAACACGGACGTGGTGGTCCTTGACGTGAAGATGCCCGGCATGGACGGTCTTAAAACACTCCAGGCCATTAAAAACAAAAATCCGCTGGTGGAAGTAATCATGCTCACGGGCCATGCCACAGTGGAAAATGCCATTGAAGGGATGAAACGCGGCGCATTTGACTACCTGATGAAGCCCTGTAATCTCGAAGAACTCATCCGCAAAATTGAACAGGCGGCAACCAAAAAATTTCAGCATGAGGAGAAGATCATGGAGGCCAGGGCCAAGGAAATCACAGGTCGCATGGTTTAATGTTTGAATGAATATTCACCCATCAGCGGCGTTGCTGCGGGAATTTGCAATCCTCACAACCTTTACCTTTAAGGTTGCTCCGGTTGCAAATCCCCTTGCGCCTTGCATCTGGGCAAATCTTCATCCAAACACGGTCCATAGTTACGAACATCAATTTTAAGGTAAATATTAAAAATGAAAGGCACCCCCTTACCCCATACCCGCCTGCTGATCGTGGATGATGAACAGAGCTTTGTGGATGTGCTGACCAACCGGCTGAGCCGCCGGGGGATAGATGTCGTCAAGGCGTATTCCGGTGCCCAGGCTCTGCAGGCCCTGCGCCAAAACATCTTCGATGTCATGGTTCTGGACCTGAAAATGGAGGACATGGACGGCATTGAGGTGTTGAAAATTGTCAGGAAAATGGCCCCGGATCTGCCGGTGATCATTCTGACCGGACACGGCTCGAGAACAGCTGCAGAGGACGGTATGACCCTGGGCGCGTTTGATTACCTGACAAAACCCTGCGAACTTAAAGAATTAATGGAAAAAATCAGCCTGGCACGGCAGGCCAAAAACAAACAGAACGGAGAAACAAACAAATGATATTCAAATCGAGCGGATTCAAACTGGCGGTAGCAGTCTTGATAGGCGTAATCGTGTTTATTCTGCCAAGGCCGGAAGGAACAAAATTTAAACTTTCCGGCACCGGTGCAGACCAATTGAGCCAGTCCGTTGCTCAATATTTTTCAACCCAGGAAACAGCACCGGGAAAGCCTGTTATTCTGACGGCCAAAGCCCCCGGCACCGACCAGGCCCGGGCACAATACCTTGCCAACCAGGCTAAGGAACTGGGCCTTTCAGAAGTTAATGTGGATTATGTGGACGGACTGAGCCCCAAAGCCAAACGGTTTTTATCGGTCCTGGCTGTGCTGGTTATCCTGTTTGTGGTGGAGCCCATCCCCCTTGAAATCACGGCAGTGCTCATTGGCGCCTCCCTCGTTTTCCTGGGCATTACCGATGTAAAAGGGGCATGGGCACCCTACATGCATCCTGTTGTTATTTTCATCATGTGCTGCCTGATCTTTGCCATTGCCCTGGACAAGGTGGGGCTGACAAAACGCCTGGGTTATTATATTATCAAAAAGGCGGGCAATTCCGTAACAAAGTTCACTTTTATCATCGCCATAGGCTTAGGGCTTGCATCCTCTTTCATGCATGATGCCGCCGCCTGTGCCATCGGCATTGTGACCATGCTTCCGTTGATGCGGGCCGTGGGTATTGAGCCCAATACCAATACGGCAAAATTCATGATGCTGTCCCTGCCCTTTGCCTGCTCCTGCGGCGGCATGGGGACCCTTGTGGGCGGTGGCCGGTGCATGGTGTCCGCTGCATTTTTAAAGGAGTTTACGGGTATTGAAATCACCTTTTTTGAGTGGATCAAGTATTGTATGCCGGCAGCCATTATCTGTGTGCCCGTTGCTGTTCTGGTCACCTACATGGTTTACCGGCCCGATCCCAAATTCAAGCTGCCGGATTTTGATGAGGATTTAGGCCCTATGACTGCTGCGGAAAAAAAAGCATTGATCATCATTGCGCTCTCCTTCGTGGCCTGGCTCACAAAGGGTCTCCACGGCTTTCACTATTCCATTACCGGTATGGTGGGCGTGGCCTGCCTGGTATTGTTCGGCGTGCTTAAATGGCGGGACATCAACGACAACCTGGAGTGGGGCACAGCCCTGTTCATCTTTGGCGGCGGCATTTCTTTAGGCCTTGCCATGGGATATTCCGGTGCAGCAGACTACTTTGCCAACCTGTTCTTCCCGCTGGTCCAAGGCAAGGGATGGCTGGTGCTCTTTGTGGGTGTGGGCGTATTCGGCGCCCTTGTTACCAATGCCATGGCCAATGTGGCGGCAGCAGCGTTAATTCTGCCCATTGTTATTCCCATGGCCCAGCTTGAAGGGGTTGACCCGACCATCCTGGCCCTAGGCCTTGGTATGGCCACATCCTTTGCCATGCTGCTGGTAATTGGCTGTCCGCCCAATGCCATTGCCTATTCATACAAGTACTTTAAGTCCTCGGATCTGACCAGGCTGGGTCTTGTGGCCACACCAACCCTGCTTTTGATACTGATCGGCGTGGTATGTACATGGTGGAAGATTCTAGGTTTAATATAGGAGGCATTTGCTGAACCTGATGGAAATTAATACCCTTGAAAATGATACCGGCAAGGTTGTCCGCGTGCTGCTGGTAGACGATGAAGACAACTACCGCAACGCCCTTGCCCGGCGTCTGGAGCGACGAAATATGGTTGTCAGCCAGGCCCCGGACGGGACTTCCTGTCTGGAATACCTCGGCGGAAACGAAGCCGATGTGGTGGTTCTGGATATGAAGATGCCCGGCATGTCCGGTATGGAGACCTTTAAGGGCATCAGTAAATACTATCCGGGCCTGAAGGTTATTTTTCTGACCGGGAATGCCGCTTTAACCGAAGGGGTGGAAGGGATCAAGGCCGGTGCCTTTGACTACCTGTCCAAACCCGTGGAGATCGACCACCTGGCCGGCAAAATCCGCCAGGCCTGGGAACTCAAACGCCTGGAGGTGGCCCGGGAGCGGGATAAAATTTTCAGGCGGCGTCTGGAAAAACGCATGATCCACACCCAGCGGCTGGCCTCCCTTGGCACCATGTCCACAGGCATTGCCCATGAGATCAACAATCCTTTGGCCATTATCAAGGAATCGACCGGATTCATGCGTATGGTGTTAGAGGACTCAGGGCAAATTCCGGAAAAAGAGATGCTTTTCAAGGGGCTTGAAAAAATAGAGAAAAGCGTGGACAGGGCCAGACGGATCACCCACCAGCTGCTGGGCTACGTTCGAAAACACGGGCATGAACTGACACCCGTGGATATCCGTCGGCTCACCGAGGACACAGTGGCATTGATTAAACAGAAAACACAAGCTAAAAAGGTATCTGTACAATGGAAGAGTGAGCCTGAACACGAGATGCTGATGCACACTGATCCTTTCCAGGTACGCCAGGTATTGATCAATCTTTTGGAAAACGCGGTAGATGCCGTGGATACCAACGGACAGATCCGACTGGCCCTTTACAGAAAGGAGCAGTCGGTCTGTCTCGAAGTCCGGGATAACGGCAGCGGCATCAGACCGGAAAATATCGAAAAGATATTTGATCCTTTTTTCACGACCAAACCCAATGTGTCGGAAAATGAGTCCGGTACCGGACTTGGGCTGTTTGTGGTGCACAAGATCATGACCGGGCTTTCAGGCAGCATCCGCGTTGAATCAGAACCCGGCCAAGGCGCGACCTTTACGATCTGTCTGCCCGAATGGCAATCTGATTAAACAATTACAAGTTCTTTCATAAATTTTTAAGGAGAAAAACCCATGGTAAAAATACCGGTAAAAATTTTGGTCGTTGATGATGAAAAAGATTTTGTGGAGATGTTTTCCCTGCGCCTGACCCGGCAGGGGGAAAAGGTGTCTGTCGCCTATTCAGGACAAGAAGCCCTTGACCTCCTTGAAGAAACTAAGATAGACGTGGTGATCCTGGATATCCGCATGCCCGGCATGGACGGCATTGAGACCTTGAAAAGAATCAAGGCAGCTTATCCCCTGGTAGAAGTAATCATGCTCACCGGGCACGGGTCCACGGAGACGGCTGTGGAAGGCATGAAGGCAGGGGCCTTTGATTACCTGATGAAACCGGCGGATTTTGAAGATATCAGTGAGAAACTGGCCAATGCCTGGAAGCGCAAGGACGAACAGGAAGAACGCATCCGCAAGGCCGAAGCAAGGCTTCTTCTGCGGCGCACCGGTGAGATTTAGAGTTTGAACCGCAACCCCGCGTTTGGGCGAAAAGTTGCCCAGATGCAAGGCGCAAAAAAATTTGTAACCGGAGCAACCTGGAAGGTTGTGAGGATTGCAAATTTTTTTGCAACGCCGCAGATGGGTGACTTTACGTTCAAACATTGATCGAAAAGGAGATGTTATTAATGAGCCTGAGACAAAGGGTATATCTTGCCAACGCCGTACTTTTAGGAATAACGGTCATGGGAACCATTGCCATGATCTGGTATACCTATAAGACAGAAAATCTGTTCACCGGTATTGTTGCAAGGCATATTCCTATGTATCAGACCGCTGAGTCCCTTGAAAGCTCTTTGCTCAACCAGAAAGGGTATCTGTCCTATTATCTTCTGGACAAAAATCCTGAATGGCTCAGGCTGCTGGCTGACTTCAAACTGGATTTTGAAAACCGGCTGGCCTCTGCCAAGCCCCTGGTCACAGAGGAATGGGAAAAAGAGACGCTGGCCAAAATTGAATCCGTGTACACGACTTATATTGCGGCCAAGGACCGGGTGGTAAAGTTATATGAAAAAGGCGACCCGGGTGCCGGAGCCACCCTTCACCGGGAGGTCAGGGCAAATTTTTTCAGAATTTATGAGCTATGTGAAAAATTTAAAATCGCACATAAAAAATCCATAGACCTTTCCGTGGAAGACAGTCACTCCGATGCCGGGAATTTGCGATATATAGGCCTTTTAGCCATTGTCACAGTGGTCCTGCTCAGCCTTTTGATCAATTATATTTTCACCCGCCACATCCTGGAACCCATCCGGAAACTGGCGGCGGAAGCAGATCATCTGGGCGAAGGCAGGGTGTCCGGCAACGAGCTGGCAGCATTGAAAAGCAGTGTCCACGGCTTGATTGAAAATGCAGAGCAAACCCATGCCGAACTTGTGCGAAGTCGGGAATCCTTGATGCAGTCCGAAAAAATGGCCCTGGTAGGACAACTTGCCGCAGGTACAGCTCACTCCATCAGAAACCCATTGACCTCCATTAAAATGCGGCTGTTTTCCCTGGGCCGGTCAACCAAGCTATCCCAGGACCAGCAGGAAAACATCAGTGTCATTTCAACGGAGATCGGGCAGATCAACAAAATTCTGGAAAACTTCCTGGAATTTTCCAAACCCCCGAAACTGACCATGAAAAAACAAAGTCCATCCCAGGTGGTGGATAATACCCTGCGGCTGCTGGAACAACGGTTGAAATCCTACGGGGTAAAGGTCCAGCTGTTGCGCAGCGAGCCTTTGGACGATGTGCTGCTGGATGCAGGCCAGTTCAAAGAGGCCCTGGCCAACATCATCATCAATGCCTGCGAAGCCATGAAAAAGGGAGGCAGGATCACCATTACCGAAACCATGGACAGCATTAACAAAAGCAGGGACACTGCGGTGATAAGAATCCAGGATTCCGGACCCGGTATTCCCGCATCTATCCAGGACGAAGTTTTCAACCCGTTTTTCACAACCAAGGACGATGGGACGGGTCTGGGGTTAAGCATCTGTTTTAATATTATCAGCGAGCATGGCGGGTGTCTGATTCTGGACAGCCAGGAAGGCCAGGGAACCTGTTTCACCATCACACTGCCCGCAGGAGAGGATGTACATGGCAAAAATTCTGATCATTGACGACGACGACCAGCTGAGAATCAGTTTTTCCAAACTTCTCACCGAGGAGAACTATGATGTGGTGTCTGCAGCTTCCGGAGAAGCCGGTATTGAGATCGTCAGCACAACGTCTCTGGATCTGGTGATTCTGGATGTCCGCCTGCCGGGCATGAACGGGCTTGAAACATTTCAAGAGATAAAAAAGCTCGATGCCACCCTGCCAACCATCATTGTCACGGCATTCGGCACCACAGACACAGCCATTGAAGCCACCAAGGCAGGCGCCTTTGACTACCTGCTCAAACCCTTTGACATCCCTGAAATGCTCAACCTGATCACCCAGGCCATTGATGCAGGCTATTGCATGCGCACCCCGGTGCATGTGGATGCCGAACCCGCGATCTATTCTCCGGACGCCATTGTGGGCCAGAGTCCCGGCATGCAAAAAGTGTATAAAACCATAGGCCGTGTGGCCCAGACCGATGCCACGGTGCTGATCCAAGGAGAATCGGGCACAGGCAAGGAGCTGGTGGCCCGGGCCGTATACCAGCACGGTATCCGGTCAGATAAAAATTTTTCCATCATCAACTGCGTGGCCATTCCGGAGAACCTTCTGGAAAGCGAGTTGTTCGGCTTTGAAAAAGGGGCATTCACCGGTGCGGCACGACGGCATATCGGCAAAATTGAACAGGCAGACGGCGGCACAGTGTTTCTGGATGAAATCGGCGACATGCCCATTTCCATCCAGGCCAAAATTCTGCGACTGCTCCAGGAAAGATGCATTGAACGGCTGGGCGGCGATGAAACCATTCCTGTGGATGTGCGCATCATTGCCGCAACCAACAGGGATCTTAAATCCGCCATTACCCAGGGGCTTTTCAGGGAAGATCTCTATTTCCGCCTCAAAGTCGTAACCATTGAATTGCCACCATTAAGGGACCGCATAGATGATATCAAACCTCTGACCGCCCATTACCTGGAGAGATTCTCCCATGAATTGAAAATCGACAATCCAGGCATCCGGGAGGAGGCCCGGGACCTTTTGAAAAAATACGAATGGCCGGGCAATGTCAGAGAACTTGCCAACCTGATTCATAAGGCCCTGATCTTTAACCGGGGCAACCCCTTATCGGTCAGTGATTTAAGCCAGATTATCCGAAAACAGGAAGCCGCAGGTGAAATTTCCCAGGACACAAACCAGGAAGAAACCATCCGCCAATGGGTCCACACCTGCCTGTCCCACCCGGCCGGCGATCACAGTTTTGAATTCTTTTCAGATACCATCTGCGCCATGGCTGTGGAAGAAGCACTGAAAATCTCAAACGGCAACCGTTCCCAGGCGGCTCGGCTTTTGGATATATCCCGACCTACGTTGCATGCAAAAATAGACAAGTACGGAATCAACACCATTTCGTCCACCCAGGTGATCCGATAGCTGTTTGTGTATAAGTCAACCAAATGGTCAAATATTGATTTCTGTTTTACACCCAGCTGGTTTGCAATCATGCTTATTAAATTGATGGCATGCTTGGGCAGTGTAAACGTTGCCGGACAGACTGCATCCCTTTAAGTGCATCCAGGGAGAAATCCTTTTGTCTTATTTTTGATTCATTCATTTTTCTGATCCTCCTGTTTCTCTTAAAATTAATTGATTTACATTACTTTGTTATTTTTTTTAGAAAAGATAATGCAAATTATATTGACATGATTTTATTTATACATATTTTAACTTCAAACAAACGGAAGGCGGACTTAAAAAGCCAACCGGCAAAACAACAACAAATAAAAAGGAGTATGAACTATGTTTACAAGAATGAATGAAATCGACAGAATGTTTGGGGCCATGGATCTGCTCCGCACCAAAATGGACAGACTATTCAATGAAATGGACAGGCCTTACCTGCATAGACCGGCATTTACCCTAAGCACCAATGCGCCCAGGATCAACCTTCTGGAAAACGGTGACAAATTTGAAGTCCGGGCAGAACTTCCCGGTATTTCAAAAGATGACATCAGCATTAAAATCCAGGGCAACTACCTTGAAATCAGTGGAAAACGGGAAATTGAAACCCCCGAAGGGTTTAAGCCCCACAGAAAGGAAAGGTCTGCCACCACATTCTCACGCAGCTTTACCCTGCCCGATGAGGTTGATGCGGAAAAAGTTAATGCAGCGCTTAAAGACGGCATTTTGTATCTCACACTGCCTAAATCAGAGGCAGCCAAACCCAGACAGATCGCCGTTAACTAAATATAATATCCACGGGCTGGCCTGTTTTTTCACCGTGGGTCAGCCCACAACGAAAATCATTAAGATATGTATAGGTTAACGCAAGCTTTCTTATAAAAATGAACAATAAAAAGAAAAACAAGGAGGTTAGCATGACTGACAGTAAATATATCACCAGAACAGAAAACAAGGCCATTGAAAAAACCCGTGAACTGAAAACCGCCACCCCGTCAGTGGACATTTATGAAAATGATAATGAGATCCTGCTTTATGCGGACATGCCCGGGGTTCACAAGGATGATGTCACGGTGAACATTGAAAACGGCAAGCTCTTCATCTCCGGTATCCGCCGGCTGGATCACCAAGGCGTGTCAAACTGGGCGGAATTTGTGGACGTTGAATATGTCAGAAGCTTTTCCATCCCCCAGAGCATTAAGGTGAAAGATGTAGCAGCTAAGCTAAAAGATGGGATTCTTACCCTTCATCTGCCCAAATCAGAAGCAGCCAAACCCAGACTGATTGAAGTCACGGCTGCTTAGAACAAGGACACCATCTTCTTCATGCCGGAATCAGAATGACTGCGGCATAACAAACTCGCCGCAGTCATCTTCTACCCTAACAAGACCAAACAAAGGAGATGACTTATCAATATTAAAAAATTGCACCGTGGAACTGGTTTAAAAAAGAAAATAGGGTATAATTTACGCAAGCTCGAATATACATAGCCCTGACCAGTTCCCTACGAACAGGGAAAACATGCGCCAGGGTTCATATTTTTCAAACCAACTGCCGGAAACCGGACAAAATACAGCCCCCAAAGGAGGCAAAGAATGAACCAGACAAACCCCAAAGGTGCAGGCAAAAGCAGTTTTGAATTGATTAATACGGATATTTTAAAACAGATGCTGCCGGTTCACCAGGGATCTGTGATTCTGGATCTGGCCTGCGGTAAAGGACTGTATTCGCTGTTTCTTTCTAAGCTTGCAGGGCCGTCAGGATTGGTCTATGCCGTTGACCTCTGGGAAGAGGGTCTTCAGATGCTGGAAGAGGAAGCCCTGAAAAACGAAGTCGATACCATTGCCGCCATCAAAGCGGATGCCACCAAGGAAATAGATATAGAAGCCAACAGCGTTGATTTGTGTCTGATGGCCACAGTCTTGCATGATTTCAAGGAAATGGGTGCCGAGCAGGCTGTTCTAAAACAGGTTAAGACCCTACTTAGACCCGGCGGTTGTCTGGCGGTCATCGAATTTCAAAAAAAGGATGGACCTCCCGGTCCCCCTGCAGACATACGCCTGACCAGACAGGAAACCGAGGAACTGGTCACAGGACTGGGATTCAAAAAAACAAATGTTGCAGATATCGGTGAATACAACTATCTGGTAACTTTTAACTCACCGACATAAAAATCAAAAAGGCTTTTCAGAATTTTCTGAAAAGCCTTTATTTTTAAGTGGCGTCCCCAAGGGGATTCGAACCCCTGTCGCAGGCGTGAAAGGCCTGTGTCCTGGACCGGGCTAGACGATGGGGACACTTAATTTTTAACACTTATTAAGTTGGTGGGCCGTGCTGGGCTCGAACCAGCGACTCTCTGCTTAAAAGGCAGATACTCTGCCAACTGAGTTAACGGCCCGTAGGGCAGTGTTAAAAACAGGAGCAATCTATACGTTCTAAAATTTAATGTCAACTCTTTTTTTAACTTAAATTAATTTTAATGGCCATGATCCTTAATGCAGGCCTGAATCACGGCAATTTAAACCGGTCTCCAGGTTTGGGGATAAAGGCATTATATCCTTTCTCGTTGAGGCGCCGGGCAAATGCCGCGCTCTGGTCGGCTTCGCCATGGACAACGGCAATATTTTTT
The DNA here is from genome assembly GCA_030145005.1 of Desulfobacter sp. GTDB lineage: Bacteria > Desulfobacterota > Desulfobacteria > Desulfobacterales > Desulfobacteraceae > Desulfobacter. The sequence goes on from JAQYWJ010000005.1 coordinate 23,928, forward strand.
ATCCGGAGATTGGAGTCGGCAACCAACTGCATCAACTCATGGCGGTCTGCATGGGCTGAAAACCCGCCGATTTTTTCCACATGTGCTCTCAATGGATAGCCTTTTCCCAAGATTTTGACATCCGGCGCCTTGTCTGCAGCCGAATGTTCCTCCCCCCCGAATTCTACAATACGCCGGCCCAGGGTGTGTTGGGCCATATACCCCACAATGAGGATGGTATGTTTGGGATTATGGATTTTATAACGCAGGTGGTGGAGAATCCGGCCCGCCTCACACATGCCTGATGCCGAGATCACAATATGCGGTGTGTCGTCCTGGGTGATTCGCATGGATTCCTCCACCGACTCAACAAACTTGATGTCTTTAAAATAAAAGGGATTGATACCCTTTTCCAGGAATATTTTATGGGTTTCCGTATCATAAGATTCCGGATGTTCCCCAAAGACTTTTGTGATATTTGATGCCAGAGGGCTATCCACATAAACAGGTAGTCGAGGAACAGCGCCGGAGTCATACAACTGGTGAAGGAAGTAAATAATCTCCTGGGTTCTGCCAAAGGCAAAAGCGGGAATCAGAAGAGCGCCACCCCGTTCTATTGTCCGGTTCAGGGTGTCTTTCAGACTGCCGGAAAGATCCGCCACCGGGGTATGCTCACGGTCCCCGTAGGTGCTTTCAATTATCATCAGATCAATATCCCTGTCCTCTTCATCAAATTCCAGGGTGGGGTCTTTTAAAATGGGTTTTTCAAACCGGCCGACATCACCGGTAAAAAGTATTTTAAGGGGTTTACCGCCGTGTTCGGGCTTCACCGTAATCAAAGAAAAGGCGGATCCTAGAATATGGCCGGCCACGTAAAATTTCACAGTGGTTCCCTTTCCAATGGTCACTTCCGAGCCAAAGGGGTATCCGTCAATAAAGGAAAGGGATTCCAGTGCATCCTGCTGGGTATACAGCGGTGTCACCATATCAAGGCCGTACTTCTTGTGAAGTGCGGCAATAACATCCACATTCAGTTCACAGGAACCTTTTTTCAGCAGCTTTTTGATCCTGGATTTTTCCTTGTTTGAAATCTGATGTTTAGTTTTGGACTGCTCAAGCTGATACAGCAACGTACGCAGGGACCTATAGTTAAGGAACAGAGCATCAGATTCCTGGATATGCCCTGAATCCAAGAGCATGTAATCCAGAGCGCCCTTGGTGGGACGGGTGGTGACAATCCGGCCGGAAAAGCCGTTTTTTGTTAACAGAGGTATCCGGCCGGAGTGATCAATATGGGCGTGGGAAAGGATCATAGTTGTGATTTCAGACCGGTTTATCTGAAAGTTCTCATTTTTTTCCCGACTCTCCTTTCTTCGGCCCTGGAACAAGCCGCAGTCCAATAAAATTTTATCAACGCCTGTATCCAGCATATGCATGGATCCGGTCACCTCTCCTGCTGCTCCGAAAAATCCAACTTCAACCATAGATTCGTACCTTTCTTCAACCGTTTATCAAAATAGCCCGGGATAAAATGTTAATATTAGAGCCTGTTTAAAAATTAGGGGATCGAAGCGAAATTTCATGTAATTGCAGCCGATTCATCTATTTTTAAACAGGCTCTTAAATTCAAAAAAATGTTTAAGCTAAAACTTGCCCATATGCAAGACACAAAAAAAATCTGCAATCTTAAGCATACTTAAGTATGTAAGGATTGCAGATTTTTGAAGCAACGCCGCAGATGACTGAGTTTTTACTCAAATATCAGTTAAATAATTTTTTTAACAAGGCCGTCGTCTGCTTCGCCGGATTTTCCCGGATAGCCTTTTCCTCTTTTGCCAAATAATAAAAAATGCCTTCCAAAGCTTCTTCAACAGTATAGTCTGCCAGATCGCCCTTTACATCGGGAACCAGGGGAAGGGATTTATATGTTTCCATCATCCGGTCATAGGATTTAATTGCCCCGATTTCTTCCAGGGTCTCCTCCACCACCGGGGTAAAGGCCTCGG
>JAQYWJ010000123.1 GCA_030145005.1 Desulfobacter sp.
GATGACAAGGCTGCGCTCAAACTCAACGTCCTTGAGCAGATTTCCAAAAAAAACGGCATCACCGAATGGAAGCTTAAAGCATCCAGTGCCACCCTGCTCAAAGACCGAAACAAGGCTGTGCTTAAAGATGTAAGCATTATTTTCTATACAAAGCAGAACACACAGGTCCACCTCACAGCAAACTCAGGAGAACTCGACACCAAGACCCATGACATGACCTTTTCAAAGAATGTTATTATCCGGTATCAGCGCTACACCCTGACAAGTGAAACATTGCATTATGCCAAAAAGCCGCATATAATAAGCTCCGATGCAAGGGTTACAGTTGATGACGAAGACTCCGTAATAGAAGCTGACAGCATGGAGATCCTGCTAAACCAGGATCTGATCATCTTAAAAGGACACGTAGAAGGACAGTTTAGTGAAAATAGTCAGAATTCCAATCTGTTATAATATCTCTCCGGTTTTATTGCTGATGCTGTTGTTTCTTCTTACACAGGTATCCTTTGCAGCCCAGGAGAACAAAACCGCTGATAAAAAACAACCACCGGCTGACCTGAAAATCACTTCGGATAAAATGGTCGCCGGCAAAAACCAGTCCATGGTGGAATTCATGGGAAAAGTCAAAGTGGTTCGGGCAGACAGTGTACTTTTAGCAGATTCGGTCAAGGTATTTTTTCATACCTCGAAAACCAAAAAGAAAGGCCGGCCAAACGTCAAACGGATTCTTGCCACAGGCAATGTGGAATATACCGAAGGAGATCGCAAAGCATTCTCAAATCAGGCGGATTATGACACCGCAGATGAGATACTGGTGCTCACCGGGGAACAAGCCCGTCTGCTTACGGGAAAAAGCTGGATCACCGGCAAAAAAATTACCCTGTTTAAGGCCCAGGACCGGGTCGTTGTGGAAAGTACCGAAGAAACCAGGGTCGAAGCATTTTTTGATGCTGAAGATCAAGGCCGATCTTTGGATAAACCCTGAAACAGCCGGGAACCGGGCTTTTTACCAGGGCATGGCCTCTGACAAAACATGAAGATAATTCATTAACATATTGAATTTTTATAAAAAAGACAAAACAGATGAGCCGACTGGCACTGGAAAACCTTGTAAAGACCTATGGCGGTAAAACCGTAGTGGATCAGGTCAGCCTGAACGTGGACCAGGGCCAGGTAACCGGGCTTTTAGGACCCAACGGTGCCGGCAAAACCACCACCTTTTATATGACCGTGGGCATGATCCGACCCGACAAAGGCACGGTTCATCTTGACGGGGAGGATATAACCCAGTACCCCATGTATGTCAGGGCCAGAAAGGGCATTGGTTACCTGCCCCAGGAAACCTCTATATTTAAAAAACTGACTGTCAGAGAAAATATAACGGCCATTCTGGAGGTTATTGACAAAAAAGGCACGGACATCCACCAGAAAGCCGAAAGCCTGATGGAAGAACTTGGGATATTGACCTTGGCCGGGCAAAAGGCTGCGTCCCTGTCCGGTGGAGAGAGGCGCCGTCTGGAAATTTCAAGGGTGCTTGCCACAGACCCCTTGTTCATCCTGCTGGACGAACCCTTTGCCGGTATTGATCCTTTGGCTGTCATTGACATCCAGCAAATCATATCCCAGCTTACGGACAAAGGTATCGGGATATTGATTTCCGACCATAATGTCAGGGAAACATTAGGCGTATGCGACACAGCTTATATTATGAGTCAGGGCGTGGTTATGGAATCAGGGCCGCCGGAAAAAATTATTTCGAGCAAAGTAGCCAAACGAATTTATTTGGGAGATAACTTTAGACTTTAATCATGGAACTTGGATTACAACAAAGCCTTGCACTGACTCAGCAACTGGTCATGACACCCCAACTCCAGCAGGCTATTAAACTGCTTCAGCTCTCTCGGCTTGAACTTGCCGACATGATCCAGCAGGAAATGGAACAAAATCCGGCCCTTGAAGAAATCTCCATTGATGAAGCCCCTGACAAAGCCATCACGGCCCAGGAAACCGAAACCCGGGAAACGGAAACCGAAGCCCCTGTCAAGGAAGTCACTATTGAAGAGCGGGTGCGCTCGGATACGGATTGGGAAAATTATATCAATGAATACAACTCCACCGGTAGACTCTACATGGAGTCTGAAAACAGTGAAACGCCCAATTACGAAGCATTCACATCCGAGAAACAAACCCTTGAAGCGCATTTGAAGTGGCAGTTGATGCTTTCGGATCTGCCCGACGAAAAGGAAACCCTTGGTCACGTCATCATCGGCAACCTGAACCGGGATGGATATTTATGCGCCGACGTGGAGGAATTGGCCCAGGCAGCCCAGGCCGACATCCAAACCGTTGAAGAGGTGCTGGCGGTGCTCCAGACCTTTGACCCCCCCGGGGTGTGTGCCAGAAACCTGTGCGAGACACTTTTGATTCAGGTCCGGCAGCTTGGCATTGAAAACGATATCATCACCCGGATCATTACGAGTCATCTAAAAAATCTTGAAAATAGGAACAGTAAAAAAATTGCCAAGGCTCTCAAAATATCCGTTGAGGATGTACGGGCCGCAGTAAAAATCATCCAGTTTCTTGAACCCAAGCCCGGCAGGAAATTTGCCACAGAGGAACCCGCCTACATCACCCCTGACATATACGTCTATAAAGTCGGAGATGATTTCAAAATTGTTATGAACGATGACGGCCTTCCCAAATTAAGAGTTTCAAGATTCTACAGGGAAGCCGTGGCCACCGGCAAAAAAATTCCCAAGGAAACCAAAACCTATCTCAATGAAAAGATGCAGTCCGCCTCCTGGCTGATAAAATCCATTCACCAGCGCCAGAAAACCATTTACCTGGTTATGGAAAGCATCATAAAATTTCAAAGGGAATTTTTTGAAAAGGGCATCGCCTATCTACGGCCTTTGATTTTAAAAGACATTGCCGAAGATATTGAAATGCATGAGTCCACGATCAGCCGGGTGACCACCAACAAATATGCGTACACCCCCCAGGGTCTGTTTGAGCTGAAATATTTTTTCAACAGCTCCATAGAACGGGTTGACGGGCCTTCCATGGCATCGGCCAGTGTCAAGGAAAGAATAAGACAACTCATTGACAATGAAGATCCCAACGCACCTTTAAGTGATGATAAAATCGCCGCAATTCTGCAGGAATCAGACATTCAGATTGCCCGGCGAACCGTGGCAAAATACAGAAAAGTGCTTAATATTCTGCCGTCCAATAAACGCAAACAACTATAGGGAGAGCTAATCTATGCAGGTCACCATCACGTTCAAAAAAATAGAGGCATCCGATTCCCTGAAATCCTATGTAAATAAAAAATTTAAACGGTTTGACAAGATGCTGGAAGGGCCGGCCGAGGCCAGTGTGGTTCTAAGCGTTGAAAAAATCAGGCATATTGCAGAAATCACCTTAACCAGCGGGTCACTTAACATCCATGCAAAGGAAGCGTCCGAAAGCATGTATGCCACCATTGACACCCTAGCGGATAAAGTCAAAGGCCAGATCACAAAACATAAAGAAAAAATAAAAGAACACATGTCAGGTAACAAGTCAAGCCTGACCGATACCCGGGAGTTCAGCATAGATGAACCACTACCCGGAGACGTGGTTGATATTATTGAAGAACCCCTTGAAACAAAACCCATGGATATTGAGGATGCGGTGATTGAGCTGGAATCGGGCAAAAAATCTTTTTATGTATTTGTGAATGCCCACACAGAACAGGTCAATGTGATTTATAAACATAATAACGGAAAACTGGGATTAATCGCTCCCCAAGGATAGTCTAACATAGTCAGCTACCCAAGCCTAAAGTGATTGGGCTTGTTTCGGCAAGCCCTATGCTGACCAGTTTAAGTGCTTCGAGCGCTACGTTAGATCGGAAATAGGTACCCTGGGGTGCTTGCCGGCCCCAGGCTCTACGGTAAGTGGTTAAACAGGTCTAAGGGGTTAAGCCGGTGCTGCTTGCGCCAAACCCGGTCATAACTTTAGCGAGGCAAACTTTACCCCGGAAACGGGTGCCACAGCTCTGGCATATGGCTGTTTAAATATTATATGCCTTTTTACAAAAACGACGTGCTAAAGCACTGTTTCCTCCCAAGCCTGAAGGCTTGGGTTTCTATACCTAAAGGTTGTTTTTATGAAAATCAGTGATATTCTAAAGCTGGACGCCATTATCGCAGATCTGAAAGCCCAAAATAAATCAGAGATCATAGAAGAACTGTCCCAGGCTGTTGCACCGGTGGCCGGGGCCGAAGCCGAAGATGTTGCAGCCGTTCTGATGGAACGGGAAACTTTAGGCTCCACAGGCATCGGCGGCGGCATCGCCATACCCCACGGCAAACTGGAGACGGTTAAATCCATTGCTGTGGGATTTGGGCGCAGTACCAAAGGAATCGAGTTTGATTCTTTGGATAACCGGCCGGTCCATCTTTTCTTTCTGCTTTTAACACCCGAGCATTCCACAGGGGGGCATTTGAAGGTTCTTGCCCAGATATCCAAGCTACTGAAAATGGATCAGTTTAAAGAACGCCTGTTATCGGCAGGTTCAACAGAACAGATTCATCAGATCATTCTGGAAAATGACGAAGATTTTTAACAATGGAAACCCTCAAGGTTTATATCATCACCGGCATTTCAGGTTCCGGGAAGACAACCGTTGCCCAGGCATTTGAAGATGCATCCTTTTACTGCATTGACAACATGCCCATGGAACTTGTGCCTAAGGTGCTCGAACTGCCTTTAGGGGAGAGTTCCAAGGTCAAGGGTGCAGCCTTTGTGATGGATATGCGGTCAAAAACCTTTATAAAGACATTTGTTTCAGGCGTCTCTGCTTTAGAAGAGATGGGCGTTTCCCCGATCATTATCTTTCTTGAAGCCGACACCCAGACCCTTGTCAAACGGTTCAGTCAGACCCGCAGGCACCACCCTCTGGATGATGGAAAAAACCTTTTGGACAGCATCAGATCTGAAAAACAGGGCATGGCCTCCATCCGCAAGCTTGCTCACCAGATCATTGACACCTCTCATTTCAATGTGCATCAACTTAAAGCAGAAATACAAAGTCTTGTGTCCAAGGATACGGGTGCCGAAAACCTCATGAAACTGAATATCATGTCCTTTGGCTACAAATACGGAATCCCGGTGGATGCGGATATTGTGGTGGATCTGCGATTTCTTGCCAATCCCTATTTTGTGCCCGAACTTAAAGCCCATGACGGAGAATCCGATGCGGTAAAAGTCTTTGTCCTGGAAAACCCGGAGACAAAAACCTTTTTAAAAAAATATAACAATCTTATTGACTATCTCATTCCTTTATACAAAAAAGAAAACAAGGCATATCTAACACTTGCATTGGGATGTACCGGTGGTCGCCACCGTAGTGTCGCCATATCCCGGGCCATATTTGAACGGCTGGTTAAAAAGGATCTGAACCCAAGCTTGCGGCACAGAGATATTGACAGAGACATAAAAGACATCTAATCTAACAGGCAAATTATGACAGGAATTTTAATTGTCACCCACGCAAATCTGGGTGCAACATTGATTGAAACCTTGGAATTTATTCTGGGGGCAAAGCAGAAAAAACTTGAATCCATATCCATAGACATCAAACAGGATCCGGAAAATTTACGAAAAAAAATTAAACAGGGAATCAAAGATGTTTATTGCGAAAATGGTGTTATCATTTTAACCGACATGTTCGGGGGTACACCTTCAAACCTGGCCTATGCCTTTCTTGAAGAAGGAAAGGTGGAGGTGATTTCAGGCGTCAACCTGCCCATTCTTCTCAAAGCCGTAACAACCCGGGAGAAGATGGAGATCAAAGCATTGACTGCAGCCCTGATTGAACACGGAAAAAAAAGCATTTCCCTTGCCAGCGACATCCTGAAAGGGACCAGCCGTTCCTTATCCTAACCTGTGCCATACTCGTTTTCCCCTTTCGGGTATGAACTTAGTTTCATTTTTGAAGGAGGCTAATAATGACTGTAAAAATAGGAATTAACGGATTTGGCAGGATCGGACGCATGGTCTTTCGGGCTGCTTTGAAACATGATGCAATTGAAGTTGCGGCCATCAATGATCTAACAGATACCGAAACCATTGCCTATCTGCTCAAATATGACTCTGTCCACGGACGCTTGCCCAACGAGATCAGCCATGGAGAAGGGTTCATTGCCGTAGATGGGAAACAGATTTGGGTAACCGCGTTAAAGGATCCTGCCCAGATTGCCTGGGCGGATACCGGTGTGGATATTGTCCTGGAATGCACAGGCCTTTTCAGAAACCGGGAAACCGCAGGCAAACACCTCGAAGGCGGGGCCAAAAAAGTCATTATTTCAGCGCCTGCCAAGGATCCGGATGTCACCATTGTCATGGGCGTAAACCATGAAGATTACGATCCCGGTGCCCATCATATTCTATCCAATGCCTCCTGCACCACCAACTGCCTGGCACCTGTTGCCAAGGTGCTGCTGGAAAATTTCGGTATTGTATGCGGGCTTATGACCACGATCCACTCCTACACAGGTGACCAGCGCCTGCTTGATTTCCCGCATAAGGACCTGCGCCGAGCAAG
>JAQYWJ010000006.1:0-4368 GCA_030145005.1 Desulfobacter sp.
TTGGCAAGTTCACACCAAAAACAACTTGCAATTTTCCCATGTTTATAGGAAAATTTGTCGATTTAAATCTAATCATTGCAGGAAACACCCATGATCATTGTTATTGACTTCGGATCCCAGTTTAATCAGCTGATTGCCCGGCGTGTCAGGGAAAATAATGTATACTGCCAGGTAGAACCGGCGGATATCTCCCTGGAAAAATTAAAGGAACTTTCTCCCACAGGCATCATTCTTTCCGGTGGGCCTTCATCCATTTATGAAGAAAACAGCCCAACCATAGACGCCGGTATTTTTGACTTGAACGTCCCCATTCTTGGTATCTGCTACGGCATGCACTACATGGTGCACACCCTTGGGGGCACCATTAAACAGGCCGGCAAAAAAGAGTATGGCTTTGCCGAACTGCGCATTAATCCAGGCAACCCGCTGTTCAAGGAGATGGACGACAGTTTTCAGTGCTGGATGAGCCATGGCGACTCTGCAAAAGCCCTGCCCCAAGGGTTTGAAATTACGGCGCAGACGGATAACACCCCCATTGCCGCCATTGCAGACTACTCAAGAAAACTGTTCGGCCTGCAGTTTCACCCGGAAGTGGAGCACTCCATTAACGGGGCTGCCATGATCCGCCATTTTCTTTTTGATGTCTGCGGATGTGATCAGAACTGGACCATGAAATCCTTTAGTGAAGGTGCCATTGCCCAGATCAAGGATGCGGTTGGAGACAAAAAAGTGATCATGGGCCTTTCCGGCGGGGTGGACTCTTCTGTTGCCGCCACCCTGATCCATAAAGCCGTGGGGAAAAACCTGCACTGCATTTTTGTGGACAACGGGCTTTTACGCCTGAATGAAAAAGCGCAGCTTGAGGTCAGCCTTCTGGCCAATCTGGACATGAACATCAAGTTTGTGGATGCGCAAGAAAAATTCTTAACCGCACTGGCCGGGGTTACGGACCCTGAAAAGAAAAGAAAAATCATCGGCAAACTTTTTATTGATGTTTTTGACGCCGAGGCCAAAAAGGTTGAAGGTGCCCAGTTTCTTGGCCAGGGCACGTTGTATCCAGATATTATTGAATCCAAATCCGCTTTTGGCGGTCCCACTTCGGTCATCAAATCCCACCACAATGTGGGTGGGCTGCCCGAAGAGATGAATCTCAAACTCATTGAACCGTTGCAGCTGCTGTTCAAGGATGAGGTCAGAAAACTTGGCCTTGAACTTGGTATCAACGAGAATCTTGTCTGGCGCCAGCCCTTCCCCGGTCCAGGGCTTGCCATCCGCATTTTAGGGGATATTACCAAAGAGCGCCTTGATGTTCTTCGAAAGGCCGATGACATTCTTATCCAGGAAATCAAACAGGCCGGCCTTTACCGGAAACTGTGGCAGTCCTTTGCCGTACTCTTGCCGGTAAAAAGTGTCGGTGTCATGGGAGACAAGCGTACCTTTGCCAATTGTGTGGCCATTCGTGCGGTCACATCCAATGATGCCATGACAGCGGACTGGGCCAAACTGCCCCACGATCTTCTGGGAAAAATTTCCAACCGCATTATCAATGAAGTGGACAAGGTTAACCGGGTGGTTTTTGACATCACCTCAAAACCACCCGGCACCATTGAATGGGAATAACAGCCGGATATGAATGAAAACACACTCGGGGACTACCTGAACCCGGAGGATGATGGGTCATTTGAGGGTGATAGGCCAGGCATTGGGGGTGAAGTTTTCCAGCAGGAAGCCAACACCCTTAAGATAGAGAAATTATCCCAGCGGGTGACCATCATCTCCGTGATCATCCCCTGCATCATCATTGCCATTTTGGTCTTTGTATATTTGGATATCACCGAAAAGGTGGTGGATGTGGACCAGACCCAGGCAAACCAGATGGCACAGGTGTCACAGGATCTTGAAATCAAGCTCAATGCTTTGGATGTACGCATTGCCAAAGCCACCCACGAGTTAGATGAAAAGATGACAGCCCTTGAATCCAAACGCCAGGCCCTTGAAAACCAGACAGCAAAAATGTCAGCAGCCAAGGTGGATCTTAAAGCCATGGAAGCAGCCCTTGCCAAGCTGGATAAACGGATCAAGGCCAATGCAGACCAGGACAAATCCACCCTGGCCGCCATGGAACGTATTAACCAGCAACTTGTATCCACCATTGATAAAAACAGTTCGGATTTCAAAACGGTCTCCGCACAGATCAAAAAAGAATTCCGCCTGTTTAAGGAGGAGTTTGACGCAAGGCTGCTTGAATTGTCCGCCTATGAACAAAGAATTGCGCAAATAGTTAAGGACACAAGCCTGCTGGGGAAAAAGCTGGATGCATTGGAAAAAAATACGACTGCATCCATAGATAAAAAATTGGACAAAAAACTGGGTCTGCTTAAACAGGATCTTGAAAACCAGATTGCTGACGTTAAAAGGCGTGCAGACGCAGCAAATTCAACAGCAAAAAAGGCAGCGGCAACAGCTGCTGCTGCTAAGGCCAAGCCTGCCGGCACTAAACCGGCAGTAAAAACAGCATCGATACCTGAACAACCCCCAAAAAAATCCGTAACCCAGGTCCAATCAGCAATAAAACCGAAAGCATCCGCTACCACCACATCCCCAACGTCCACCCCGACAACACAAACACTGGATCTGCCGGTCCATAAGGTGCCGGGGGCCTGGGGCATTTCAGAGCAGAACCTTTCCCAATAAACAGCCATGGCTGACCTATTCTATCGATATCCAGGCTCAACCCACAACAAAATATAAAAGTAATTTAATAACTTATTGGAATTTTTAATACAAGGATGAGCCACGCCACGCCCTCCAACGCACGTATCCGTGAAGAACACCTGCTTATCAATCATTGCCGGGACTTTTCTGCGGCTTACATGGGAATCAAATATATTGGCCGGCATGCCGCTGATTATCCGTTCAGCATCACCCGGCAAACCCTGGATGCGCTGTTTTCTGTATTTGAAACCGCCAGGTTTGAAAAGGCCAAACAAGCCTTTTTTTTATATCATGAGGCCGCCTGCACCCTGGTGGATATGGGCGGGACCATGGAGAATGAAATTACCCGGACCATTGTGCCGGAACTTGTGTCGTTTCTGATGAAAAGTTCAGGAAACCGGCTTCGGGCCCTGAGTCAGGCACTTGGCAGGCTGGCGGACAATCGCCCTGTACCGGATATTCCATCTTTTCCAAACAATATAATACCGTTGGACATTGATCTTGCCGGACTTGCTGAAAAATTTACAACCCCAGGAATGGTATTGCCGGTGGACACACAATGGACCTGGAAGGGCAGAAGCCTGATTGTCCGGGCAGGAACAAAAATCCTGGGCGTAATCAAATTTGCCACAACCCAAGATAATATCAATGAAATTAACCAAGAAGCGGTCTGGATGGACTGGTTTTCCAAAAATGCTTTAGGGTCTGAAAACCTTGTTCCAAAACCGGTCTGCATCCAGGACAGATATCTTTTTAACATCACAGATGAACTGCCTGAAGGTGGTCCAGGAACAATATACGGGTCTGTCTGCATCGTCTTTATCCCCTGCCCGGGTTATTATGAATACCCCAATTTAAAAGGTGCGGCCCGGGAACAAATTAAATCATCGTTTTTCAAATCAGCCCTGACCTTAGGCCGACTGTCATCCCAGGGACTTTTCCATACTGCGTTGATCCCCTTGTTCCATAACCGGGTTCAGCAGAACCGAAGAAACGACAATGGCAGATATTTGTGGGAACATGCCGGGCGTCTGGATCAGTGGCTGGACTCCAGCCTGTTCCCCAATTTTGCCGCATCCGGTTTGCGGGATTTTGAACATATTGCCTGCCGGAAAAAACCATTAGATCTTGAACATTATACCGGGGAATACCTGCTCAGTTTTATTCTGGTGGCAGGTTCCTGCTTCAGAAACAAAGCCCCGCACAGACGGGGAACAGACAACACGCGTCCCCATGTGGATACCCGGGATCTTTTTTGCCCGAATCTGTTTGAATCGCTTTTGACAGGCGTATGTGAATACTATTTCAAAGGCCTGACCGAATCGGAAACATTTGACCCAACACCATTTAATATACCTGCGCTTATTGAAAAACTCATAAAAAAAATGGGGCTTGATGAACATATGCAGGAGGCGTTAAGGGTACAGGATCAGTTAGCCATGGACGATGATCAGTTTGAAAAATTCCTGGCGGACCGGGGTGTTACCGTTATACCGCCCAAAGGAAAAAAAGAGATTATACTTTTTACCGGCCCCCATCTTGGCGAATTCAATCAGCCCATTTCCATACCGGAACTCATTGAATTTCTGTTCAAATTTTCCGCATTCTGCGTGGCATCCTGTTATTTAGTGTCTGTCCACAAATAAGAATTTT
>JAQYWJ010000006.1:4468-25721 GCA_030145005.1 Desulfobacter sp.
ACCGGCCCCCATCTTGGCGAATTCAATCAGCCCATTTCCATACCGGAACTCATTGAATTTCTGTTCAAATTTTCCGCATTCTGCGTGGCATCCTGTTATTTAGTGTCTGTCCACAAATAAGAATTTTTGTTCAAATTCAAGGCGGATGAAAATTTTAACCACAGGCATATATTGAATATTCCGAGGATTAAAATTTTCATCCAACGAAGAAGTTGGGCAAAAAGACTATTTGTGGATGGGCACTATTATAAAAAGCATCATTGCACACGCAACTTATCCCCGGGATGAATGATATGTTTCTTTGACAGCTTGTTAAATCTCCGCAATCCGGACAAGGACATATTATATTTTCCTGCAATGGCGGAAAGGCTTTCCCCGGATTTCACCACATGGAACCTTGAAGAAGATAACCGCTTTTTAACCAGGGCCTTATAAAGGGGGGGGAATTTTTTGTAAAAACCCCTATCCTTTCCCTTGGGCACAAAAAGTGTGGCTGTGCCTTTCGCCAGATAATATCCCCGAAGCTGGGGATTATAATCCTTAATGGTTTTGAATGGGACTTCACAGGCCTTGGCTATCATGGATAAAGGCACATCACTTTTGGGGGAAAGTTTGATTTCAGAAAACGTAAATACCGGATAAAGATCCTGGGGTTCAAGATGAAATCCATACTTTTCCGGGTTGGACATAATAAACTTGACAGCAACCATTTTCAGGATATACCGCTGGGTCTCCAGGGGCAGGTAAAGGGAGAAAAAATCCTGGGTATCCTGGAGTGCTATGGCCTTGCTCAGACCATACTCGCCCATGTTATATGCGGACATGGCCAGCAGATACGAGCCAAACTGTGAATAAAGATCGTTAAGATAGCGACAGGCCGCCCGGGTGGCAAAAAACATGTTCCGGCGTTCATCGACTTTTGAATCAATGCGCAATCCGTATTTTTTACCTGTGCTTTTGATGAACTGCCAGTACCCAACCGCGCCTTTATGGGATTCTCCATGGGCCAGAAGCGCACTTTCCACAATGGGCAGATATTTTAAATCCAGGGGCAGTTTTTCCTGCTTTAAAACGCCTTCGATGTGGGGAAACCACCGGTGGGCCCGTTTGAGCCACAGCATCACCTGGGGACGGTTCCATACAGCCAGCATCATCTCTTTTTCAAGCCGTTCTCTGACTTCAGGGTCTGTAAAAGGTATTTTTTCCCCGCAAAGGCGGATATCACCCGAAAAACGAACGGCTTCCACCAGGGCGGGAATGTGGGTCCTTACAATGGGTGGTCCCAATTGGGGTGATTCGGATTGGGGAGGGCCGAATTCTTCTTCTGCCGCCAGTGTTAAATGTGCGGCAAAAATTACCAGAAAAACTGTAAAAATAAAAAATCGTTTCATCATATCCATGCTGTTGTGTGGAAGGTTAACGCCTTAGCTTCCCGGAATTTTGAAACCGGTCAGAAAAAATTATAGATAATAATTGCATTTCACAATTTAAAAATCAAGGCTGGGGAAATCGTATTTTAGCATGTTAACCCTTTAACTTCACTACAGTAACGCTGATGTTTTTCCAATGGATGTGCCGGGTATTTTCAAATGCCATGTAATATGCCATAATAGTCGATCTTAATTTTAAAGGTCCTGAATTTTAATGATCTTTGGAGAAATGAGTTAAAAAACGGTTGATATCTTGATTTCCTTTATAAAAAATTTAGTCCTTGAAGCCGGTATGATCTGCCTTGAAGGCCAACAAAACTTGACTTTCCATGACCTTGAATTCAAATCAACAAAAGATATTGTCACGGAAATAGACAAAAAAGTTGAAGCGTTTCTGGTTAAGGCTATCCTTGCCCGGTATCCTGACCATGGCGTGCTCGGAGAAGAGTACGGGGCTGTCCAGGCAAAAAGCGAATTTCGGTGGATCATTGATCCCATAGACGGCACCACTTCTTTTGTCCATCGGCTGCCCTTTTACAGCATCAGCATCGCCCTTGAAAAAGAGGGAGAACTGGTGCTCGGCGTGGTCTATGCCCCTGCCCTAGGCCAGTTATTTTATGCGGAAAAAGGCAAAGGCGCATTTGTAGGAGACATCCCCATCCATGTCTCTGAAACCAGGGAACTTGACAAAGCGGTCATGGCAACGGGATTTGCGTGCCTGAGGGCCGGTCTTCAAAACAACAATCTGCCAATTTTTAACGAGATTGTTCCCAAACTTCGGGACATCAGGCGTTTCGGATCTGCGGCTTTGGATCTTTGTTATACGGCTCTGGGCAGTCTGGACGGATTCTGGGAAATGAATCTCAATGTTTATGATATTGCAGCAGGGATAGTTATTTTAAAGGAAGCAGGTGGTGTGGTCACGGATTTTACAGGCGGCCGGCAATTCCCGGAAAAAGGCATTGCTGCGGCAAACAAGGATTTGCACAATGAATTGATCCGTATTCTGACAGAATTTTGCGCATCAGCGTAAGAGCCATGGGCTGATCCGGTCTATCAACACCAGACTCAACCCACAACGAAACATGAAAGTAATTCAATAAGTTATTTTGACTTTCATATAAAAACTTTATACGTTATGTACCCATGAAATTCATTTTCGCTTTTATATTTATTTTAAGCCTGACAGCCGGCGGGACCTTTGGATATTACAGTCATTACGACTGGATTGGATATACTATCGCCTTGGCTGTCAGCGGGTTTATCGGTTCCAGTATCATTGCGGTGCTCTTTTCATATCTGTATTTTTTCCAAAAAGACAGTGTTGAGCAGGTGCCCGTACCGCCGGACAAAACAATCAATCACCAACAGGAAATTAAGAAAATAAAAAGATGAATATCCAGTGGTTTCCCGGCCATATGCTGGAGACAAAAAATCAGCTTAAAAGTGCCATTGCCAGGGTGGATGCCCTACTTGAGGTGGTGGATGCAAGGTTGCCTTTGTCCAGTTCAAACCCCTTTTTAGAGCGGATTGCCACGGGCAAAAACCGGATGAAAGTACTTAATAAGGCAGATATTGCCGACCCAGAGACGACACGGGCCTGGCTTGAATATTTCAACAGGGACATTAAACTGCCGGCAACAGCCATCTGCGGGACCCGTCTGCAAGAGGCTTCACATGCCCTACACTCACTGGTATCACAGGTAGACAGGAACAAGGCAAGGAAAGCTAAAATCATGGTGGTCGGTATTCCCAACACCGGAAAATCCACGATTTTGAACACCCTGGCCGGCCGGAAAGTGGCCAAGACCGGAAATGTACCGGCCGTTACCCGGCACCAGCAACGCACCAGCCTTAAAGGCAATATTGATATTTATGATACCCCGGGTATCCTGTGGCCGGTGATCGAACCCAGACAGCGCGGACTTGCCTTGGCTGTGTCCGGGGCCATCAGTGATACAGCCATTGACTACCATGAAATCGCCTATTTTGCCGCACAGCTTTTACTGGAAAGATACCCAGCCTGCCTTGTTGAGCGTTACCCGTTTTTAAATCCGTTACCCGGGGAGCCCCAGGCCCTTATCGAATCGGTGGGCAAAGCCAGGGGATGTCTTAAAAAAGGCGGGTATGTGGATTTTCAAAAAGCATCACAACTTATCATCAGGGATCTTAGATCCGGCAGGCTTGGCCGGATCAGTTTTGAAACACCAAAGGATATAAATATAGACTATGACAAAGATAAATAAACTTCGCCACAGGCTTCGGGCTGTACTGCTTGTTGCCGCCTTTCTTTATTTCGCACCACTTTGCCATGCACAAATTGCCGGACTGACTTTTCAAAATGAGCAGTCCCAACGGTGTATTGCCATTGTCAATGCCCTTGAACGGGATCATTTTACCGGAAAAAACCTGGATAAAAATATGTCTGTTCTGGTGTTTGACCGGTATATAAAATCCCTGGATCCGGGCAGGCATCTTCTGACCCAGGCAGATCTTAATGGTTTTCAGCCGTTGAAACAGCTGATGTATAAATATCTGAAAACGGGAAATCTTGGACCGGCCTTTGAAATTTTCAACCTTTACCAATCCCGCAGCGAACAGCGCCTTGAATATATTCTCGAACTGGCCAAATCCTGGCAAACCCAAATTGATTTTACCAAAAACGAAACCCTTGTCATTGACTATGACCATAAACCCTTTATCCGGGATACTTCAGACCTTAAACCCCTATGGAAAAAAGAGCTGAAAAACCACATCATTAATTTGAAAATAAACAAAACCTCGGATGACGAAATTTCCGAAACCCTGGAAAAGATTTATTCCAACCGGTTGTCCCGCCTGTCCCAGACACAGTCCCGGGATGTATTCCAGATTTTTATGAATGCCGTCACCATGTCCTTTGACCCCCATTCCCAATATTTTGCCCCGCGCCTGTCCGAGGATTTTGACATTCATATGAAACTGAGCTTAGAGGGCATTGGGGCGGTGCTGCAAAACGAATATGAATACACAAAGGTGGTCCGACTTATTCCCAAAGGTCCGGCAGACAAATCCCAGAAACTTGCACCCGGGGACAAAATCATCGGCGTGGGCCAGGGCCGGGATGGAGAAATAAAGGATACCATTGGGCAGCGCATTGACGATGTGGTCAAACTGATTCGGGGGCCCAAGGATACCCTTGTGCGGTTAAAAATAATTCCTGCCAGAAAATCCAGTGTAACCGCCACCATCAGCATCAAACGCGACAAGGTAAAACTTGAGGAACAGTCAGCCCAAAAAAAGGTGGTGGACCTGACCTCAAACGGCCGGAGCTATAAGCTGGGCATCATTGAAATTCCCAATTTTTACATCGATTTTGACGCCTTTCACAGGGGCGACCCGGATTACAAAAGCACCACGGGAGACGTGACAAAACTGCTGAAGCAGTTAAAAAAAGAAAAAATTGACGGGTTGATTATTGACTTAAGGGACAATGGGGGTGGGTCGCTTAAAGAAGCCAATGATCTGACAGGGCTGTTCCTTAAATCCGGCCCCACGGTACAGGTCAAAACAAAATTCAGGGTATCGCGCCTGTATGATGAAGATCCAAAGATTGTCTACACTGGGCCGCTTATGGTGCTCATCAACAGAATGAGCGCATCGGCCAGTGAAATTTTTGCAGGTGCCATCAAAGATTATCACCGGGGCCTTATTATGGGGACCCGAAGTTTTGGCAAGGGCACGGTTCAGGAACTCAAACCCCTGGGGGATGGACGACTGAAGATGACCTCGGCTAAATTTTACCGGGTTTCCGGTCAAAGCACCCAACACAAAGGCGTTGAACCTGACATCTGGTTTCCCCAGATTTACAGGACCGAAGATACCGGCGAAAGCGCCCTTGACGGTGCCCTGCTCTGGGACCATATTGATGCCACCCGTTATTCAGCATATATGTCTTTACAGCCCATGATTAAACCTTTGGACGATGCCTATAAAAAACGAGCTGAAAAGTCTTTTGGCATTAAATATCTCACCCAACGGATTCAATTGGCAGAATCATTGAGTGAACAAAAAAAACTCTCCCTGAATATGGCGGAACGCCTAAAAACAGATACCGTTTTTAACAAAAAAGAGCTGGCCCTGGAAAACAATTACCGGAAACAGAAAGGGGAAGAACCTCTGACAACCCTGGATGACATTGACCCGGAAAAAGAAGAGATCAAGGAGATCCTGACAGACCAGGCCAAATACATTGCTGCAGATTTTATTACCTTAAGTCGCAAAACCGGATATAACTGGCAATAGCATTTGATTTTTATATGAATACATGGCCATGAACAGAAAACGCATACTGCGCATTGCTGTTTTTTTTTCGGTAACCGTAACCGCCTGCGCAGTAGCTCTGTTCTTTGTAATCACCCCGTTGATCAACACGGAGCAGGTCAAAGCGCGTCTGACCAAGGCTCTTCAGGACAAAACCGGCATTGAAGTCCGGTTTAATCAGTTAGCTTTTATCTTCACCCCCCTGCCGGGCCTCTGCATAACAGATATATCGGCACAGATTGACCGAAGAAACCAGGTTACAATCAACAAAGCGCTGGTGGAACTGAACCCGGCCCAGCTGCTCAAATTCAACACGGCTGTACGTCGCATCACCCTTCAATCCCCTGAACTGATCCGTAATAAAACTGTTGCCGGAGAAAATAAATTCACAGCGCCACCGGATTTTGCCGCATCAGTGCAGAACGGATTTGACGGATTGCTTGATCTACCCTTCGCAGACACGGACCACCTGGATATTATTATAACCAATGCCCGGTCAAATTATTTTAACACCATGGACTGCCGGGTTCTTATGACAGGCCGGACACGGACTGTAAATATCAAGGCGCAGATATCAGGAATTTTGCTGGAAACACATCGTTTTCCAAGGCTTGAGTCCGCACTCAAAGGCCGAATAACAGGTGTTGATATCCCACACCTGGTAGTGGACTGCCGCCATGATGAAAACACCTTTCTTGCAGGCAATCTGAGAATCACATCCCTTCAGGCCTCTCTTGAAGCACCCAATGACCACGACATTGACGCAAGGGAATTCGACCTTAAATTTGCCTTATCAAAAGACAAGATGACTGCACACCTTGCCCCTTTGGAACTTGTTTATCCCAAAGGGCGCGTTGGAATAGATTTATCTCTTTTCCCCGGACAAGAAGCATCACGCATTGAATTTACCGGGGAACAGATTGATATCAGCCAGGCAAGACAGGTGTGTCTGCCACTTCTTAACGGACTTGAAACACCACAAATTCTGTTTGACATACTCAGGGCAGGAACCGCCCAAAAAATTACAGTGGGATTTAAAAGCGAAGACAGACGTCATCTGTTCAAAGCAGAAAACCTTTTTATAAACGGCTGTGCAGCATCCGCCACAGTTAAAATCCCCCATGTGCCTGTCATTGTTGACAATGCCTCGGGCTGTGCAGAGATGAAAGACGGGGTGCTGAGCATTCACCCTAAAGGCGGCCATGTGGGAAAAACCGTTATCACCGGTGGTGACCTTGATATCAATCTGATTCATCAACACACAGTTCCATTCTCAGGCGAATTCCCCCTGAAGGTCGATTTAGCAGAACTTCCTGCAGCACTTATCTCCCTGTTACCGGATACGGTACTTGCCCGGGAAATGTCAAAAATATCCGGTCTGAGCGGCCGGGCAGATGCGATTCTTGAGTTAAATAAAACCCAAGCCCACAAAAACCTGGATGTCAAGGTCACAGCAAAGAACATCCAGGCAAACGGGAACTACCGGCGCATGCCGTTGCCCATCCATATCAACGGCGGCTCTTTTCTTTTGGACAAACACAAGGTTGTCCTGAAAAACATATCAGGTGCACTAGGAAACAGCAGGATATCAAACCTTAATGCCAATATTGATACCATGCATTCCGAATCCATGAATATAAAAGTTATGGCCGCAAACATCATTTTGGAACAGGTAGCACCACTGGTTGATCTTTTACCCGGGGCAAGGAAAAAGCTTGGCCCGGTTAAAAACTTTTTCGGAATCATGGACATTAAAGACCTTAGGGTTAAAGGGCCCATGTTCTCGCCAAGTCTGTGGCAGGTTCACATGACGGGCCAGGTGAAGAAAGGGAATGTCATATTTTCCAACAAGACCGGAGGGATATCCGATATATTCTGCAAATTCAACGCAAGCCCTTCAACAATAAAACTGTCTGAAATTGCATCTACCATTAAAGAGGTCACCTGGCTTGAAAAAAACATTTCACCGGAATATACCCAAAGTATTGTCCTGCCCCTGACATTGACCCGGGGACAGTTTGTGAAACGGACAGACGCCTGTCTATTTCAGGGGCAGTTACTCACGATCTCAGGTGCCAAGGTATCCTTCATGGCAGACGGTCCTGCCATGGACAAAATGGCCCCTTCAAAAGTACAGATAACGGATGAAGAAAGAACCCATGCTGATCTAATCTTTTACAAACAACCGGATATGCCGAAGATTAATTTTTCCGGACAACTGGATAAAACAACCCTGGAAAACATGCTTTACCCGGATTCCTATCTTTACCGGAAACTTCAGGCGGTGACCGGTGAAAAGGCCTTCACTATTTCAACGGATAAAACAAGCAACATCACCATCACTGCAGACACGCTTAATATAGATCCCCTTTTGTCCCGGCAGAAAACATCGGCACCCCGTCGCCCCCCGCGCCCCCTGATAAAACAGAAACAGATTTTTCTTAATGTCAACACATTGGGTTATGACCAGCGTGTATACCAAGGGGTTCAGGCAAAGGTAATAATTAATCAACCAACCACGGATATATATATTACCCATGCACGCCTTTGCGATCTTGACCTTTCAGGCCGGATAACCATTAATCATGCCGGAGAAAACCCTAAGGTTTCAACCCACGTTTTTTTTAACACGGACCAGGCAAAGGAGGTGTCTCTTTCAATCGGCTGTCTGACAGGAACTCAAAGTGTTATTAAAGGAAGCTATACACTTAAGGGGGAACTTTCCGGCGGTGCACAGACCCTGACTCAGGTAAAATCCAAACAAAACGGGCACCTTAATTTTCGGGCTCAGTCCGGCCGTATATTTAAAGCCACGCTGCTTTCGAGGCTTTTATCAGTGCTGAATATCCTAGGAGACACCGACTTGCAGCAGCAGGGGTTCGGATTTAAAACATTTACGGCCAATGCAGAGGTAAAAGAGGGCGTGGTGCATATAAAAAAAGCCTTTATTGATGCAGACAATATGGCCATCATAGCCGAAGGATGGGCAGATCCGCTAAATGATGCTCTGGATATCATCTTTCTGGTGGCCCCGTTTAAAACCATTGATACCATCATTAAACATATTCCGATTGTAAATACGATTCTTGACGGCCGTCTTGTCTCTTTGCCGGCCAGGGCCTATGGAAAAATATCAGATCCCACTGTGGTCCCCCTTCATCCGTCCGCAGTGGGAAAAGGATTACTCAACCTGCTGGAGGATCTGGTTAAGACACCCGGTCGCCTGATTAAAGGCATGAAAAAAAATGAGAAATAATCCTGACATATTTTCACAAAAATTTCATTTGCCCTATTCCGCTTTAACCATCGGCAGAAGGGTCAAAATGGACTGGCTTTTAAATGTATTCCAGGATGCAGCCTCAGCCCAATGTCACGCCCAGGGCGTTTCCGGATTTGACATGGCCAAAAAGGATCTTAAATGGGTGGTGGCCCAATACCGCATAAAAACTCATAAACCCATTGACTGGATGACCCCCCTGGTCGTTCAGACATGGCGGGCACCTTGGAAAAACCTTTATGAGGTCAGACAGTTCAGGCTGATGGCGGAACAGGAACACACGTTGGGAAATCCCTGCCCTCTGGTAACCGCCTCAAGTATCTGGATATTAATAAAGGCTGCAAACAACAGGCCGGTAAGGCTGACCCCGAATATGCCGGCGTCTTTGATGAAACACCCTGTGCGAGAACCTGTGGAACTGATCAAACCAAATGCAGATCTTACCCATGTTGACCATGAGTGCAGCTTCCCGGTTCATTTCCTTGATCTGGATCTCAACGAGCACGTGAATAACCCGGTGTATGTCAGATGGGCAGTGGAATCTTTACCCGGCACGTTAAACTTTGAATATACCCCGGTGAAATGTGACGTAATCTATCAAAAGGAGGCCCTGTCCGGAGATACTGTGCAAAGCCTTGTTTCAATGAACTTTGAAAATAACCTGCTGTTCACAGACCATCTCATTGTCCGGCACACTTCAAAGGAAAATCTGGCCCGCCTGATGCTCACCTGGAAAAAAACAGGAACCCAAAGCCTGTTTCATATAACAGCCATGGGCTGACCTGGTCTATCAACACCCAGGCTCAACCCACAACAAAACATAAAAACAATTTAACAACTTATTGGAACTCTTATATATAAAAAATGACTGTTGAAAAAGCATACCGAAAGGCCTTGGGATATCTATCAAAAAGCCCCAAAACCATCAGGCAGATGAAAGAATATTTGACGGATAAAGGATATAATACCAACATTATTGAGCAGGTCATTGTGCAGTTGTCAAACTTTAATTACCTTGACGACAAAGCCTTTGCACGCCAGTTCATTGAAAGTCGAATCCGTTACAAACCAAAATCCGTATTTGCCCTTGGATTTGAACTGCGCAAAAAAGGCATTGATCCGGCATTTGCCAAAGAACTGTTAACTGCATATAAAGACGAGGAACTGGCATTAAAGGCCGTTGAAAATAAAAAGCAGGCCTGGAACCGACTGAATGAATCTGAACGCAGAAAAAAAATGATGAACTATTTGCGATATAGGGGGTTTGATTACAGTGTGTGTCAGACTGTATGGCAAATAGTTCAAGCAGAATCCTAAAAAAATATATACCCCATGACTGTATAAACTTTTTCTCAATTTAACACTTTATTTACACAATTATTACCAAATGAATTTCATAATAGCGGAAAACTTTATATTGATCCTAACAAAAGCAACATGGAAATTTTTTTATTTGTTCGCGATTATCGTCGCTTAAGACTTAAGCTTAAGACTTAATACTTGGGATAGAGCCACAAATACTATTTTAGGTATGAATATTGCTTGCTTTACAAATGGATAGATAGGCAACAAGATGATTTTTAACACAGAACGTTGGGGATTTACTTATGGTTGGCAGAAAAAGAACCATCGAACGTCGAAAAAACAAACGATATAAAGCGGTGGAAGGTGCCTATGCGGCCATCAGCCCCAATTCGAATAAAATTGGTCAAATCATCGACATCAGTATGGGCGGGTTGTGTTTCAAATATATAAACACCGAAAACAAATCAGAAGAACCTGTAAATAGAAACGAAAAGTCTATTTTCTTAAGCAGTGTGGGATATTATGTTGGTGATCTTCCCTTTCAGACCATTGCCGACTATGAAATAACGGATAGACCGTCATTCAGTTCAATGAAAGTCAGAAAGCGCCATGTCAAATTTACCGATCTTACGTTTAAACAGCTGTTTGACCTGGACTATTATCTGAAAAAAAATGTGTCAGAACAGATAAAACCGCTTCCGAATCAACATAAATCCTGAATCGCCATTTATAGGCACTAAATAACAGACTGATATCTCTCTATCTCTGTCTGAATATCAGTTAATAATGTCTGTATTTATCCGTATTTCAGCTTTCTCTTTCCGAGCCGCCAACCATTGAGAATAATAGTCTTGTTGTTTTCGAGTTTCAAGTTGCAGCTTAACTTTGTCAAGATTATCGGCAATGACAGCGGCATCAGGTGTCTGTTTTTCCTTCAGGCCGATAATGTAAAATTTCCCGGAAGCTTCAAGAACCTTTTTATAGACAGGATTTTTTTCATCAAGGGTAAAGGCGGCTTGTGCAATAGCCTCTGATCCGGTAATACCGGGAACAACAGCTTCATTGCGGGTAAACATCTTACTGGATTCAATCTTAAGGTGATTGTCACCGGCAAGTTTTTCAAGACTTGCGGCATCACTTCCTGCTTTTTCAAGCATTGACGCAGCGGCTTTCTTAGCTGCCTGTTTTTGCAGACCGGCAGTTAATTTAACGGCAATTTCATTTTTTACATCTTCATAGGCAAGCAGCTTTGGATCTATCTGTTCAAGCACGTGTATCAGGTAATAATTATTTCCGATTTTCTTGACTTCACTGATCTCATTATCAACCAGGGAAAAAGCTGTGGTAGCGAATTCACCGGGATCTGAAATGCCCATACCCTTAAGTTCGGTTCCCAAGACAGTAAAGGCCGGAGTGTTTACAGGTTGCTTAGCTGCAACCAAGGCAACCTGTTCAAAGGAATCACCGTCAAGCACGGCATCATAGACATCCTCAGCCTTATTATATGCCAAATCTTGAACCTGACTTGCAGCCAGTTCCTTTTCAATCTGTACCTTGGCGGTCTCAAAAGGCGTCACGGTTTCAGGTGTTCTATCCGTCACCTTAATAATATGCCACCCGAAACGGGTTCTTACAGGCTGAGAGATATCGCCTGCGTTCATGGCAAATGCGGCATCCGCAAAGGGTTTTACCATACTGGTTTTGTCGAACCGGCCCAGGTACCCGCCGCCGGCGGCAGACGGTCCCTGAGAATAGGTCTTGGCAAGTTCTGAAAAATTTTCTGCCTTGACTGCTTTCTCATAAACGCTTAAAGCCTCTTCTTTGGCCTTGGCCACAGCCTTCTCATCCGCGTTTTCATTCACCCTTATCAAGATATGACTGGCTTCAACCTGTTCCGGCGTGGTAAAATGAGCCGGGTTTTGATCGTAAAAATCCCGGATCGAAGTTTCATCAATCTTAACCTGACCCTCAAAATCCTCCGGCGCAAACACGAGGAATGCCACTTTGCGTTTAGGCTCAGACATGTACAAATCATGATGATCGTCATACTGGGAACGGATCTGCTCTTCGCCGGCAAAGACATCAGAAAATGTTACCGGATCAATAAGAACATAGTTAATACCGGCTTTTGTGTTATTAAATGAATACCAGGCTTGGGCTTCCTGATTTCCTACGGTTATGCCATTGATCACCATGCGCTGGAGTTTGGTGTTCCTGATGGTATTGCGCTGCATCGCTTCAAAGGTTTCAGGGGACATGGCGTTCTGTCCAAGCACCCGCTTGTACAGATCCATATTAAAGGCACCGTCTTTCTGGAATGCCTTGACTGACAGCAGATTCTGTTTAAGCTCCTCGTCAGACACAATAATTTTTAACTTTTGGGCCTCAATTTCCAGAATCTTTTGGTCAATCAGGCTGTTCACTGCATACTGCTTAACATTCAGTGATTTTATCAAGTCATCATCCAAAGAGGTGCCGAACTGTTGCTGAAGACGCTGGAGCATGCGCTGATAGGCATCACGGTATTCCGAAAAAGTGATGGCTTGATCATTAACCGTGGCCACCTGATTGTGCTTGTCGGCGTTCATACTGCCAACACCTAAAAATACAAACACAATAACAATGATGCCCAAAAAAAACTTTATGATCCAATTTCCCGTATTTTCCCGAAGGTAACGCAGCATTCCTGTATAACTCCTTGACCCTGTTCAGTTTATTGGAACTTTCATATAAACGACCATAGGCTGATCTGGTGTCAACACCCAGGCCCAACCCACAACAAAACATGAAAATAACTTAACAACTTAATTGAGACTTTCATATAAAAAGTATGAAATACTATCGTTTCACACCAACTTGTGTCAATAATTATTCTAAGCTTGCAATTTTAATCTATTAAAAAAAACTTTTTTTGTGTTGACATGCCATGCTGTTTCTATTATACATCTACCACTCTTTTGTGGGGCTGTAGCTCAGCTGGGAGAGCGCATGGCTGGCAGCCATGAGGTCAGGGGTTCGATCCCCCTCAGCTCCACCAAATAAAAAACCAAGCCGCTGTTTTTACAGTGGCTTTTTTTATTAGCCTATTTTTCGATCTCCAGGCGACCTCTAAATTTTTACTATTTGATATTATTGACCATATTGTAATGGGTTCATCACACTTGTATTAGAGATTTGAAGAAAAAAGAGAATTTATTTTTTCCAAGTCCCTTAACCGTGATCAGGATCGGCAATACAGCAAAACGGGCTGCCCTGAAAAAGGCAGCCCGTTTTAAAAAAGGAGGGAGATTTTCCGCTGGTTATGATTTATCAATAACGGGTTTCACCGTATTCGCCGCAACAGCAAATTATCCAGCGTTGAATAATAACTTAGCACCTGAACCTGACCTGAACATGACACCAGCATTATCAAATGGTAATCCCTCTATTTTTCAAACCGAACCACAAATATCTGGGAGTTACCCCGCCTAAAGAGCATATGGGCGGTCTGTCCTTTCTCTATCTTACGCATTGCTCGGGTATAGTCACTTATGCCGGTAATTTTTTTATGGTTTATTTCCACCAGCAGATCTCCGACTCTCACGCCGGACATTGCTGCCTGGGAACCCGGATCAATCCGGGTCACCACAAGCCCTTTAATGGATAAAGGATAGCCAAGCTGCTCGGCTAAATCCTTATCCAACGCTTTAAACATAAAGCCTAAGTCATCAAAGTTATTGAGTTCTTCTCCAGACTGGAAACCTTCTGAGCTATCCGGACGTTCGCCAAGTTTAACCGTAAATGTTTTATTTTTTCCCTGGCGAATCACCTCAATATCGACCTTGGAGCCCACCTTTAAATTGGCAATGGTCATGGTCAGATCCCTGGATGAGCTGATTTCTTCACCCTCAACTCTGATGATGATGTCACCCTGGCGGATGCCGGCCTCATAGGCAGGATTATCCTCATAGGCTTTTGCCACGTAAACACCTTCATCCGGATCCAAATTATAGTATTCACTCATCTCCCGGCTTACATCCTGGATGGAGACGCCCAACCATCCTCTGGATACGCGCTTGGAATCCTTAAGCTGAGCAATGACACTGGTGGCAAGATCCGAAGGGATGGCAAAACCAATGCCCTGGCCGGATTTAATAATGGCGGTATTGATGCCGACCACTTCACCGTTCATATTCAGCAACGGTCCGCCGGAGTTACCCGGGTTAATGGATGCATCGGTCTGGATAAAATCATCATAGGGGCCGGAGCCGATGATCCTGCCCTTGGCTGAAACGATACCCGCGGTCACAGTCTGCTCAAGACCAAAGGGAGAACCAATGGCAACCACCCAGGAACCGACCGGGGCATTCTTGGAGGATCCGAATTTTAACGGTTTAAGCCCCTTTGCATCAATCTTTATCAATGCAAGGTCTGTTACAGGGTCTACGCCGATGATCCGGGCATCATATTCCTGATCATCATGAAGGATAACCTTGACTTGGTCCGCATCTTTAATCACATGGTTATTGGTTACAATGTATCCTGTCTTATCAATGATAAAGCCCGAGCCAAGGCTGCGTTCCGTACGATTTCTCGGCATACTCCTAAAGGGACTGAAAAATTCCTCTATCCCCGGCTGGTTGCCGAACGGGGACCCGAAAAAATGCCGAAAAACCCGACCGCCGCCCTTGATCGTCTTTACGGTCTGGATATTAACCACACCAGGCTTGGCTTGTTGCGCCAGTTGTGAAAAATTTGCCGGAATCATCCGGGGCTGCGCACCTGACAGTGCAGGAAAAGCCAAAAGGCCAAAAAGCATCAGACATGCAGTAATAATTCTGATTTGTTTATCCACAGGTCTCATTTTTATACCTCCTTTAAAAACTATATTATTAATGTATTTCAAACGCTTGCTTTGTGGACGCATACAAAGAATAAAACACAAAGATAATTTTTAAATGATCTCAAAATTACGATGCGGTAATGTTACGATAAAAAGACTTCCCCCATTTTCACAGGGTTGCACTGAAATTGTACCCGAGTGCTGTTCTATAATGGTTTTGGCAAGACTTAAACCAAGCCCTGTACCCGGCGTTGTCCGGGAAGATTCTTCTCGGAAAAACCGCTCAAAAATCTTTTGACGGTTTTGTGGATCAATACCGGGCCCGGAATCTTTGACCTGAATTTCCACCAGTTCTTTGCCGCAAGCCTGCAGCGTCAAATGGACGTGGCCTTTTTCAGGGGTGTATTTGATGGCATTGTCAATCAGGTTGGCAAAGGCACGCTGGAGCATGCCTGCATCCCCCTGTATCCACAACGCCTTATCCACCTTCTGGGTAAAGGCAATCTGCTTATCTTCGGCCAGGGGCACAAACAGATCCCAGGCGTCAATGATCATGGCACTTAAATCCACGGGTGCGCACTCAAAGTCAGCCTCCCCGGCCTCGGCTCGGGAGATGACCAGCATGGTGTTGATCATGTCCAGCAGATGATCGGTTTCTTCAATGGTGTTCGCCGCCATGGTCCGATAGGACTCGATATCCCCCGGAGTCTCATGGATCAAGGCCAGTTCCGCAAATCCCCGAATCCGGGTCAGCGGACTTTTAAGGTCATGGGCAATATTATCAGACATCTCCCGCATACTTTTTACCAAAGCTGAAATCCGATCCAGCATCCGGTTAAATGTCACAGCCAAAAGATCAAGCTCGTCCCGGCTGCCGGATTCCGGAACCCGTTCGTTCAGATTGGATCCGGTGATGGTGCTCGCTGTCGCCCTGATGGCCGCAACACCGTAAAGGGCCTCCCGGGATAAAAACATGCCTGAAACAGCTGAAAATAAAATAACAAAACCCATGGAAATGGAAAATATTTTCTTGAAACCCGATAAAAACCGGGAGTATGCATTCATGGCAAGACCGGTATGCAAAATAACATTGGAAGCCACAAAGGTATACATCATTCTGGCCTTCTGTTTCTGGCCTGCAATGTGAACCGTATTAAACACCGGAACCCGGTACTCCATCAGCCGGTCCACCATTTGCTTGTTTATGCGGACATCTTTCCAATAGGACATGGAGGAAGAGGCAAAAACCTCGCCTGTGGGATAGAGCAGTCTGAAAAAAATCTGCTTTTCCCCGGCTGCCTGGGCCTCAATAACTGCCAGATTCTGAGCACCGACAATTCCCCCCCGACTGATGACCGTACGAAACCCCCCGGCCTTGTCCATGAGTTCCTGGTCCACCTGATTCATGATGGTCTGGGTGGCAAGAAAATAAAACAGACCGAAAGCCACACAGGATGAGATGGAAAAAATACCCGCATACCATACGGTCAGGCGAAAGGCGATACTCCTGAAAAAACCGGTGCGGAAAAACTCAGGCATCCTCTGCCTTTAATACATAACCGGCCCCCCGGACCGTGTGGATAAGTTTGCTTGAATAGCCCTTGTCAATCTTATCGCGCAACCGGCAGATTCGGGCTTCCACCACATTGGTCATGGGGTCGAAATTATAATTCCAGACATGTTCCATGATCATGGTTTTAGAGACCACACGCTCCCGATTGCGTACCAGATATTCCAGCAGGGAAAATTCCAGGGGCTGCAGCTCGATAAAATCATCCCCTCTTTTGACCCGGCGTTTGACAATATCCACGCTTAAATCCCCATAGGACAGTGACACCGGTTCGGTGCTGTTCCCGGCCCGCCGGATGAGTGCCTGAACCCGGGCCAGCAGTTCTGAGAAAGAAAAGGGTTTGGTCAGGTAGTCATCCGCCCCGGCCTCAAGGCCCTTAACCCGGTCCCCCACCCTGCCCCGGGCGCTAAGTACAATAATTGGAGTATTTTTACCACTGGCTCGCAGTTTTTCTATCAGGGCAAATCCATCCATGCCCGGCAGCATGATGTCGATGATCAGGGTATCAAAATCCGCACCTAAAGCCATATCAAGGCCGTCCGGGCCTGTACCGGCCACATCCACGGCAAACCCGGATGACTTTAGCCCCTTTTCAACAAACTTGGCTATTTTTTCATCATCCTCAACCAAAAGCAGTCTCATGGCATTGTCATCCTATTCTCCAATAATCTTTACCAGGACCCGTTTTTTTCTACGGCCGTCAAACTCACCGTAAAAAATCTGCTCCCAGGTGCCGAAATCAAGCCGGCCGTCGGTAACGGCCACCACCACTTCCCGGCCCATAATCTGGCGCTTCATGTGCGCATCAGCGTTGTCTTCACCCACATTATGCCGATACTGCTCCACCGGTGCGTGGGGGGCAAGTTTCTCAAGCCAGACATCATAATCATGGTGAAGCCCTGACTCATCATCATTTATAAATACGGAGGCGGTAATATGCATGGCATTGCACAAAAGCAGTCCGTTTTTGATACCGCTTTGGGCAAGGCACTTTTCAACTTCAGGGGTGATATTGATAAATGCCCTGCGGCCGGGCACCTCAAACCAGAGCTCTTTTCTATAATGCTTCATAAATTTATCCTTGGTATGTTAGTTTATTGTGTTCGTTTGAAAGATGGGTTAAAATCCATAATTAACAGAAATATTATTATACCCGATACGAATTAATCAATACCGGGGCTATTTTTTCGCTTCTTTATGATAACATAATTTTGTTGAGTTACTCAGAAACGTAAAAAATACGTTCTCCAATTTCCCTTGCTCCTTATCGCATTTATTGGTAGGAAAATTTCATGTTGATAAAACAAAATATTATCAAGCTGGCCGCAAAAGCCACCGGTATCACTGAAAAGGATCTGGCAACTTTTTTTGCCGAAGGCCGGGAGCAGGTGTACCGGCCCAATGAATGGATATTCCACGAATCAACGCCCCGAAGATGGGCCGGTATTATCCTTGAAGGAGGAGTGGAACTGGTGCGTGGACTGCATGGATCTTCACGCAAAGTTGGATCCATGACTGCAGGGTCCATAATCAGCGAAAGTGCTTTTCTGGGGGATGATACACACGTCAATGGTGCGTTTACCCGAAACGGTGTGAAAATCTGGCAGATATCACGGGAAAAAATTGATGTGTTTAGAGAAACTGAGCCTGATTTTTTTTACAGGATCGTTTCCCGGATCGCAGTGAGCATTAATCGACGGATGCGCATACTTAACGATAAAATTTTTGAAAACAAGAAAGACGATGACGTGGTCACAAGCGGTTTTCGCCTGGAACATGACTCCCTGGGAACACGTGACATTTCCAATGATGTCTATTACGGCGTGCAGACCCAACGCGCCATGGAAAACTTTGCCATCTCCGGCGTACATATCAATAATTTTGAGCACATGGTCGAAGCGCTGGCCATGGTCAAAAAGGCTGCGGCCATGGCCAATCATGAATTGGGCAGGATTGATCAGGCCAGGATGGAAGCCATAGCCCAGGCCTGTGATGAAATTCTGTACGGCAAACTGCACGACCAGTTCACGGTTGACATGTTTCAGGGCGGTGCCGGAACCTCCACCAATATGAACGCCAACGAGGTGATTGCCAATCGCGGTCTGGAAGTCATGGGTTATAATAAAGGCGAGTATCAATATCTGCATCCCAATGACCATGTTAACTGCTCCCAATCCACCAATGACATCTACCCAACGGCGATAAAGCTGGCGGTACTGCTCGCCAAAAAGAACCTGGTACACGCAATGCAAGAACTGCGCAATTCGCTGGAAAGAAAGGCTGAAGAGTTTAAAGACGTACTGAAGATGGGACGCACCGAAAATCAGGATGCCGTTCCCATGACCCTGGGTCAGGAATTCAGCGCCTATGCGGTTATGATTGACAGCGCCATCAATTCCATCAACCAGGCAGCCGATGCATTTCGGGATGTTAACATGGGGGCAACAGCCATTGGTACAGGCATAAACAGTCCGCCAGGTTATGCCACTCTGGTGGTTAAGAAGCTTACCCAAGTCAGCGGTTTTCAGTTGCGAAGGGCCAAGAACCTGGTGGAGGCCACCCAGAATGCCGGCATTTTTGTCCACATGTCTGCCAACCTCAAACTTGCGGCTGTACAGATTTCAAAAATCTGTAATGATCTGCGCTGGCTCTCTTCCGGTCCCCGCTGTGGCCTGAATGAAATTAATCTGCCCCCCATGCAGCCTGGATCTTCCATTATGCCGGGCAAGGTAAATCCGGTTATCCCGGAATTGATGAACCAGATCTGTTATCAGGTCATGGGATACGATATGGTTGTATCCATGGCAGCCGAAGCCAGTGAATTGGAGCTGTGTATGGGCGAACCAATCATTGCCTTTGATCTGCTGCACGGCATGATGATCCTTAAAAACGGTTGTATCACACTGGTTGCACGTTGCATTGACGGCATTGAAGCGAACCGTGATATGTGCCAAAATTATGTTCAGACCAGCATTGGATTGGTCACCGCGTTGGTTCCGATAATCGGTTATGAACAGTCAGCGTCCATTGCAAAGGAAGCGCTCAAAACAGGCGGGAATGTGTATGATCTGGTTCTGGAAAGAGGGGTGCTTACCAGAGCGCAACTGGATGACATGCTGCGCCCGGAAAATATGACCGACCCCAGGGAAATTTAACTTATTACAGGTCGAACAGGTTCGTGCTGATATAACGTTCTCCAGTATCACATACTATAAAAACAATGGTTTTTCCCGGATGCTGCAAGCCTGTCTGAAAGGCCGCATGAAAGTTGGCGCCAGATGAGATACCGCAAAGGATTGCATATGACTTGGCAAGGGTTCTGGCACCATTCATGGCATCGTCTCCTTTGACCGGGGAAATTTGGTCGACCAGATCCCGGTTCAAGTTAGCCGGGACAAAACCGGCGCCAATACCCTGGATGGCGTGGGGCCCGGCTTTCCCCCCGGAGAGTACTGGTGATTCAGCCGGTTCCACGGCTACGGACATAAAATCCGGGCGTTTGCCCTTAATATATTCCGTCACCCCGGTTATGGTGCCGCCGGTACCTACCCCGGCCACAAAAATATCAACCCGGCCCTGTGTTGCCTCCCAGATCTCAGGACCGGTGGTGGTCCGGTGGGCAGCCGGGTTAGCAGAATTTGAGAACTGGTCGGGCATATAGGTATTTTCGTGGGTTGCCACCATCTCGGTCGCTTTGTCCACGGCACCCTGCATGCCAAGGTGTCCCGGGGTCAGAATCAATTGTGCTCCTAAATGACGCAACAGTTTTTGGCGTTCCAGACTCATGGTTTCCGGCATGGTCAAAACAAGCTTCAGTCCCTTTATACAGGCCACAAACGCGAGAGCAATACCGGTATTCCCTGACGTTGGTTCCACGATCAGTGTGTCCGGTCCGATCTGTCCACTTTTCAGGCCTGCTTCAATCATGGCAAGACCAATCCGATCCTTAACGCTGCCCAGTGGATTGAAATACTCCAGTTTGGCAAACAGGTGTGCCCCGCATTTCCGAGAGTGTCTTTCCAGATAAACCAGGGGGGTGTTACCACAAGCCTGGGTAATGTCGTTAATCGCCTTCATTTACCGCCTCCTTTGCTTGTTTTTAATAATCAGGCGGGGCTCTTCCATAAAAATTTTGGTATCTGCCGGAATAGAGTGTGTGAGCCATACGTTTCCGCCCACAACGGACCGTGCTCCGATAATGGTGTCGCCACCGAGCACGGTGGCCCCGGAGTAGATAATTACATTATCTTCGATGGTGGGGTGCCGCTTGGCCCAGCGCAGTTTTTCTCCGGCATCCTTGGGCAGGGACAACGCACCGATAGTGACATTCTGGTAAATACGCACATTTTCACCGATCACAGATGTTTCCCCGATGACAACGCCGGTTCCGTGGTCAATGACAAAGCGCTCACCAATGGTTGCACCCGGGTGAATATCAATACCGGTCAGGCTATGGGCCAGTTCCGACATGATCCTGGGCAGCTGCGGGATATCAAGCTGGTGAAGGATCTTGGCGATCCGGTGAACCGTGATGGCATACAGCCCCG
>JAQYWJ010000124.1 GCA_030145005.1 Desulfobacter sp.
ATATTGTAAAGATCCAGGGTATTTTTAAACACGGCAGCGGCCAGTTGATCCGGATCTTCTCCGCGTACCTGGGCAAGGCATTCCATAACGGACCGGACAAAAGCAGGTTCGTTGCGCCGGTGTTTGTTCTTCTGGGGCTTGGGCGTCAGATACGGGGCGTCAGTCTCGATAAGCAGCCGATCCCGGGGAATCAAAGGGGCAATGCTGCGCAGGTATTCACCACGCTGGAGAATGGTGAGAATACCTGTAATGCCGATATAATACCCAAGGTCGAGGTATTTGAACATTTCCTCTTTTGTACCGGAAAAACAGTGAACCACCCCGTTTCTTGACTTGGGCCCGTCTGATTTCAATATCTCATAAAACCGCCCCTTGGAATCCCGTTCATGGAATATCAACGGCAGGTCCA
Source organism: Desulfobacter sp. (assembly GCA_030145005.1). Taxonomy (GTDB): domain Bacteria; phylum Desulfobacterota; class Desulfobacteria; order Desulfobacterales; family Desulfobacteraceae; genus Desulfobacter. The sequence goes on from JAQYWJ010000124.1 coordinate 410, forward strand.
GCTTCCCGGCCAGGGCAAGCTGGGCCGAAAAACAGGCTTCCTGGTCTTCCTGTGGTGAAAACATGCGGTTAAAGTCCAACCCGGTTTCCCCCCAGGCCTTGACGCAGTCATGGGTAAGGGCCAGTTGTCGAAGTTCATTGAGTACCTGGGCGGAACACTGAACGGCATCATGGGGATGAATCCCCACAGACGTATAAACATGATCGAACCGGGATGCGATATCTATGGCCTTTTGGGAGGTGCCCCTGTCAATTCCGACCACCATCACGGCCAGCACCCCTTCCTGGTGAGATCTGTCCATGACCTGTGCCAAATCATTATCGTAGCATTTATCGTCAATATGGCAATGGGAGTCAAAAAGAATCATTTATCTGTTCCTATGTTTTTTTCCCTTTTCTCTTTCCGACAAGCAAAGCAAACTTAAGTTTGCAGTAAAACAACCAGGCCGTCAAAGTTTTAAGCCTTCACTGATTTGGAAGAAGCAAAATTACGGGTTCAGTGAAGGCTTTGTGTAAGAAAAACTGTTTGCAGCACTCCTTGACACAGGCGGTTTATATCAGTAAATTCAATTTCAGTCAATTGTCCCGAAAAGACCACAAGGCAAATCATAGATGAGTGCAAACCCCGGAAAATCCAATATTATCAGACTGTTTAATGTGACCAAGCGCTATGGCGGCAAGCTGGCTTTAAATAACATCACCCTTGATATTAAGCCCGGCGAGTTCATTTTTATTTCCGGGCCTTCCGGGGCCGGCAAATCCACCCTGCTCAAAATTTTATACCTGGCCGAACGGGTGTCCGAAGGACAAATTCTGATTGACGGTATTAATCTGGCAAGGATTTCATCCACAAAACTGCCTTTTCTACGGCGTCGTTTCGGCATGGTGTTCCAGGATTTCAAGCTGATCCCCAGCCGCACCGTGTTTGAAAATGTCGCCCTGGTGCTCAAGGTTGCCGGAGAAAAACCGTCCTACATAAAAAAAAAGGTGATGCACGTGCTCAGGGTCACGGGGATGGAAAAAAAGGCCAATCACCTGCCGCCGACCCTGTCGGGCGGAGAACAGCAGCGGGTAGCCGTGGCAAGGGCGGTGGTGGGAGAACCATCCATCATCCTTGCAGATGAACCCACGGGCAGCCTGGATAGTGAATCTGCCCAGCGTGTACTTGATCTGCTTTTAGGGTATCATCAAAACGGGGCCACCATTCTCATAGCCAGCCATAATATAGAGCAGATGGATTGTTTTAGTAAAGGACGAAATATCGCCCTGGAAGACGGGAAGCTTAAAAGAATATCAACCATTCTATACTGAAAGCTGAAAAAAGATTTAATTGCGATATGATGCGATTTTTAAGTAAAGCCTTGACGGATATCCGGTCCAACCGATTTTTAAACATAATCACCATCATGACCATTGCCCTTTCCATCCTTCTGGTATCGGTTTTCATGCTTTTTTTTGAAAACACCGGCCGGGTCCTTTCTGCCTGGAACCAGGACGGACGGGCCATGGTTTACTTAAACGATTCTTTCACGCCTGCCATGCTGCCCAATGTAAAAGAACAGCTTATATCCACGGGCGGCATTGAGAAAATGGTATTTATACCCAAAACCCAGGCTCTGGAACGGCTGAAAAAAGAAATAGGTTCCAAAACCCAGTTTCTGTCGACTCTTCAGGAGAATCCCCTCCCCGACGCCATTGAAATCACCATGACTACCCATTCAAGCTTTGACCGGATTCAAAAGGCAGCCGACCGGATTGAGGCCTTAGACATTGTAGATACCGTAGAGTATGGACAGGGATGGCTGGGCCGCTTTTTCAAGTTGTTCAATCTTTTCAAAATGACCGGCTATGCCATGAGCGGTCTGTTTTTAATGATTGCCCTGTTCATCACTGCCAATACCGTGCGCCTGGCCTTTTATGCAAGGCAGACTGAAGTAGAAATCATGCGTCTGGTGGGCGCCACTGACGGGTTCATCAAAACACCTTTTTATGTTGAAGGGCTCCTCCAGGGATTTTTAGGCGGGATTTTGGGTATAATCATCCTTCTAACAGGCTATCTGACACTGTCTTCCGGCATTTCCCAGAACCTGGGCGCCTATGTTTATCTGGACATTCATTTTCTTTCCTGGCCGGCTGTGGCAATAATTTTATTTTCCAGTACCTTTTTAGGTTGGTTCGGATGTTTCATTTCCCTGAAACAGATTTTAGGGCCATGGAAATTTTAAAATCCACAAATAGGGCGAAGGATTTTTATCCGTGTTCAAGGCGCATCAATGGGAGCATATTGAAATATGTGCCCATTGATGCAACGAATAAGATGGGTAAAAAGACAAGCCATATGGTGAATTTTATTATTTCCATGGCCCTTAAAACAGGGCCTTTCTTTTTTGCCTGTATTACGGCTGTTGCCGTCATTTTGGGCCGGGCTGATCTGTGTTACGCACAGGTCCTGTATAAGGGCAAAATCAATGCGGCCAAGCTCAATGTCCGTTCCGCTCCGGATAACCTATCTTCGGTGGTGGTGGTTCTCAATAAAGGCGAACGGGTGGATGTTCTGGAAATAAAAGGCGGTGTCGGCGGCTGGCTGACGGTGGAATACCAAGGGATGCAAGGATATATCAGAAACCACAGCCGCTATATTCTCTTAAAACCGGTCTCTTCGTATTCAAAACAAAAGCAGAAACCAGCGCCGCCCAACCCACCACCTTTTCCGCCGACAAAACCCCCGGACAAGGTCATAAAGAAAAAGCCCGGACCCCGGAAAACTTCCGGGACAGATCAAGCCGGACAAGCGGTCATTGCAAAGCAGATCCGGGAAGAGAACCGGAAAGTCAAAGAATTCTCCCGGCAGGAGATGCAGATTCTTGACGGACTTAACGAAATTGATATGGCCTTGAACCGGGCACGAATAACCTCCCGGAACCTCAGGCGCAATGCCATTGCCATTTCCCAGGAAATTGAAAGAACACAGGCGCGCATTGCAGATCTGAACAAGTCAATGAAAAAGACACGGGATTATGCCGGAAAACGCCTGAATGCCCTTTTCCGCATGCACATGATGGGCCGCCTTGAAATGGCCGGCCCTCCGTCGTCTTTGTTTGATTTTGTCACCACCCAGAACGCGCTTAAAAAAGTGGTGACATCGGATTTTACCCTGCTGGATAAACAGGCCCGGAACATGAAGGAACTTAAGGGTCTTGAACAGGACCTGAACAGTCAGTACAAGCTGAAGTCAGACCTGCAGGAACAATTGGCCTATGAGATTGAAATCCGCAAAAAAGAAGCCCGTAAAAAAGAAGAAATCCTTAAAGAGATCAGACGCCGCAAAAGTCTGTCCCTGGCAGCCATGGACTCCCTTAAAATATCATCCCGGGCCCTGAACCAGACCATATCCGCCATGGCGCCCCCGGCCGGCGCCTCCCGTGTAAAAACCTCCTTTACCGGACAGAAAGGCCGACTGCAGTCCCCGGTAAAGGGTAAAATCATTTCAAGTTTCGGCACCAAACGCAAAGGCGATTACAACGCCTTCACATTTCAAAGCGGAATTGATATAAAGGCGGAACGGGGTGCGCCCGTAAAAAACGTTTTCAACGGAGAGGTCATGTTTGCCCAGTGGCTGAAGGGCTACGGCAACCTGATGATCATCAACCATGGAAACAATTATTATACCCTTTACGCCCATGTGGAAGAGCTGTACAAGAAAAAGGGCGAGCGGGTGGGCACGGGAGAAATCATCGGCACGGCAGGAGATACCGGCTCCATAAAGGGACCGTGCCTTCATTTTGAGATCCGTCACCACGGCAAACCCGTCGATCCCCTCAAATGGCTGAAAAAAGGAGCATAACAAATGAGAAAAACGAATTGGGCCGGATTGATGAGGCTCTGGCTGACTGCGACTGTAATCCTGGTGCTGACTGCAGGTTCAGTGCAGGCGGCTGAAGAAGAAACCTATCAATCCTTAAAACTGTTTGCCGATGTCCTGGAAGAGCTTGAAAAAAATTATGTGGACGAGGTCAAGCCCGAAGAGCTGGTACACAATGCCATAAAGGGGATGGTGGGCAATCTTGATCCCCATTCCAGCTTCATGCCCCCTGATGCCTTTGAGGAGCTTCAAGATGATACCAAAGGGGAGTTTTCCGGTATCGGTATTGTCATTACCATGAAGGACGGCATTCTTACAGTCGTCTCACCCATTGAAGGCACCCCTGCCTACGAGGCCGGTATCACCGCCGGGGACATCATTGTCAAAATTGATGATGTATCCACCAAGGACATGGCCATGTGGGAAGCGGTGAACAAAATGAGAGGGCCACGGTACGAGGAAGTTAAAATCACCATCATCCGGGAAGGGGCATCAGCCCCTCTGGCCTTCACGCTCAAGCGGGATATGATCCCCATGACCAGCGTACGCTCGGCTATGCCGGTGCCGGGATTCGGGTATTTAAGAATCACCAATTTCAGAATGAACACCCTGGATGATGTGATCGAACACCTGTCAGGCCTGAAAAAACAGGGAGGCGGTCTTAAAGGCCTGATTATTGACCTTCGGGATAATCCGGGAGGGCTGCTGGACCAGGCCATTCGAATTTCCGACCTCTTTATCGACAAGGGGACTATCGTGTCCATCAAAGGGCGCATTGAAAAAAACAACCAGGCATTTAAGGCCCATCCTAATTTTACGGAACGTAACTACCCCATTGTCACGCTGATCAACGGCGGTTCCGCGTCAGCTTCCGAAATTGTGGCCGGAGCACTTAAAGACAATCACCGGTCCCTGATTATAGGCACACCATCCTTTGGCAAGGGTTCGGTGCAAACTGTGCGGCCACTCAAGGACGGATTCGGGCTTAAATATACCATTGCCCGGTACTACACCCCCAGCGGGCATTCCATCCAGGCCAAGGGCATCCAGCCGGACATCCGGGTGGAGCCGGGAACAGTGAAGGACGACCCCAAAGATAATTCTGCCTTTGACTTGATGCTCAAAGAAAAAGATTTGAAAAACAGCCTTAAACCCGAAGAGGAAGAGACTAAAAACAAGAAAAAATCCAAAAAAGATACTGAAATTGAAAAACTCAATAAAGATGTCCAGGTAAAACGCGCCCTTGATATTCTCATCAGCTATGGTGTGTTCAGTAAAATAAATGGCACCAACTAAATCCACGGGGGGTACAAAAAAAAGCCAAAGCAGAAAGGCAAAGGCTCCGGCCCCCAAAAAAACGCCCAAAGCCGCCAAAAAAAAGAGCACGAAAACAAAAAAAAAGCCGGGAACAGCCAGAAAAACCGGAACAAAGAAACCTGCTAAGAAAAAAAGTCCCAATTTTTTTCATGAGTTGAAAAAAACGGTGCTGGGGATCACCATCCTTGTGGCGATCTGTCTAACCACGGCTATGCTGGTTGATATTTTTGTAAAAGCCGGTCGGCCGGTGGCACAAAAAAACCAAATGGCCAAAAAAGCGCCGCCTGTGGCACAGCCGCAGGTCCCGGTGCCCCCCCGGCAAAAGCCCCTGCCCCCGGAGACAAAGAACCCGTCAGCCGCCGAACCGAAAATCATATCCAAAGCCCAAGGCCTTAAGGGAAAAAAGCACCCCCCCGGCAAAAGCAGTATGAGTGGAACACCGGCACCCCAAAAGGGCTCGGCTATTGTCTATGAAGTATATGATGATGTAACGCCGACACCTCCTAAAAAGGTTGTGCCGCCGAAAAAGGATGATGCCGTACCTCAGATTGCCATTATCATTGATGATATCGGGTATGACAAAGATCTGGCCATGGGCCTGCTCAACATAGATAAGAATATCACCTTTGCCATTCTGCCCTTTTCTCCTGCCGGAACGCAGCTTGCCCACAGTCTGTCGGCAAAAGGGGCGGAACTGATGCTGCATCTTCCCATGGAACCGACCCAGTACCCCAAGGTCAACCCCGGGCCGGGGGCCTTGTTGGCTTCCATGTCTCCGGATGAGCTTTTAACCCAGCTTCGCAAGGATATCCGTGCGGTTCCCGGCACAGTGGGGGCAAACAACCACATGGGGTCCAGGCTTACGGCGGATTCAGACAAAATGAACCAGATTTTTACGGTACTGAAACAAAA
>JAQYWJ010000125.1 GCA_030145005.1 Desulfobacter sp.
TTGCGGATGACATGGGACAGCTTTGAATATAAAGGCGCATCCGAGTCGGGCAGGTGGTCTGCAATAAAATCAGCCCGCTGCTGGATGGGCATCAGCTTTACCCGATGGGTTTTGGGCAGGGCTTTGATCAGGGCGGCTATTTTTTCCCTGAGCAGCCCCGGTACCAGGGTGTCCACCTGGTGGGGGGAGATAAGTGCCGCATCCTGGCTTGGCACTTTAAGGGTCACCCCGTCCGTCTTTGCCCCGGGGGTGAATTTGTAATCCAGGGCAAACTCCCCCTGGTCCGTGGCAAGGGTGTCGGGGAACCGGGCCAGAACCGCTTCGTCCACATCGGTTTTCTGCAGGTCCCCACGGGTCATGCGCAGAAAGGTATCATCTTTTTTGTCTTTGATGAATTTGGCAAAGGTGCGAATGTTGTAAAAGGGTCTGGGTAGCCGGGATTGATAGAACAAATAGATTTCATCCTCCGAAGCCAGAATGTCCCGTTGCCGGGTTTTGTCCTCCAGGGTTGCGATCTCTTCAATGAGATTTCTGTTGTGGGCCATGAACCCGAACTCCTGGTAAATCTCTCCCTGGACCAGGGCATGGCGGATGAACAGTTCCCCGGACTCTTCAGGATTGATCTTTCCGTAGGCCACGGATCTGCCGCTTGCGAGGATAAGGCCGAACAAAGAGACCTGTTCGGATGCCACCACTTCCCCGCGTTTCTTTTCCCAGTGGGGATCGCTGTAGGTGCGGGTGCAAAGGCTTTGACCGATCTCTTCGATCCAGGCCGGGTCAATATTACCCACACACCGGGCAAAGAGTTGGCTGGTCTTGACATATTCGGCTGCCACAATCCAGTTGCCGGCTTTGTTGAACAGGCCGGAACCCGGAAAGATGACGGCCTGTCTGCCCTTGGCCGCCGTGAAAATATTTTTCTCTTTTTTCTGGGCAATGCCGGCCAGATACCCGTGGAGAAGGGCCTTGTGGATAGCGGCATACAAAGGCCCGCCATGTTCAAACTGACCGGCCTTAAGGTCTGCGTTCTCCTGGACTGCCGGTGACGGACCGGTCTGTTTAATGCCGTGTTCTTTGATCATCCGGGTAATCTGGCCATGGATATCCTGCCACTCCCGCAGCCGCTTGAAGGACAGAAAATTTTCAATGCACCATTTGCGAAGGGCTGAACGTGATTTCAGACGGGTTCGGGCATCTTTGCAGGCATTCCAGATGTTGAGCAGGGTGATGAAGTCTGATGCCGGGTCCTTGAACTGGGCATGTTTCTGATCTGCAGCCTGGGCCTTGTCTGCCGGTCGCCGGCGGATGTCGGACACGGTCAGGGCCGTGGTGATGACGGCCGCTTCTTTAAGTACACCCGTATCTCCTGCGTTGAGCAGGATGCGGGACAGTTTCGGGTCCATGGGTAGCCTGGCCATCAAGCGTCCTGAAGGGGTGAGTCGGTATTTTTTGCCCGACTTTTTTGGGGCACCTGTTTTTTGGGGGGGAGGGGAGGCTGCAATGGCGTTAAGTTCCAAAAGTGTGTCAAACCCGTCCTTGATGCTTTTTGGCGCAGGCGGATCAATAAAGGGGAAGGTGGATACCTCTCCAAGCCGTAGGGCAATCATGCGTAAAATAACTTCGGCCAGGTTGCTGCGCAAAATTTCAGGTGTTGTAAAGAAAGGGCGGCCATTGAAATCATTTTCATCGTAAAGCCGGATGCATACGCCGTTTTCCACACGGCCGCAGCGGCCCATGCGCTGGTTGGCACTGGACTGGGACACGGGGCTGACCGGCAGTGCCGTGGTTCGGGTTCTTGGAGAATAGGAGGGGATACGGGCAAGGCCTGTGTCCACCACATACTTGATGCCGGGAATGGTCAAAGATGTTTCCGCCACATTGGTGGAGACTACGACCTTTCTGCCGGGACCGGGAAGAAAGACCTTTGATTGCTCTCCGGCAGACAGCCGTGCAAACAGCGGCAGAATCGTGACCCCGGAAAGATTTTTCCCTTTAAGTATTTCCATGGTCTCTCCGATATCCTGCTCTGTGGGCATGAATATCAGGATATCTCCGGTGTGGGTGCGCATTAACAGATCGGCGGTCTGTCGGGTTGCTGCCTCCACATAACCCTGGTCATCCGGGGTGCCGGTGCTGCTGTCCCCATTATTATTATCATCTTCAATGGGCGCATAGATCAGTTCCACCGGATACATCCGGCCTGAAACCTCAATCACCGGGGCATTGTCAAAGGCTTTGGAAAATTTTTCCGTGTCAATGGTGGCACTGGTAATGATCAGTTTGAGATCACGACGCTTTTTGACAAGGCCGCGCAGGATGCCTAAAACAAAATCAATATTGAGACTGCGTTCATGGGCCTCATCCACAATCAGGGTGTCATACTGGTTTAAAAAACGGTCCTGCTGGGTTTCAGCCAGCAGGATACCGTCGGTCATCAGCTTGATATAGGCATTGTCAGGTGTGTGGTCATCAAACCGGATTTTATATCCCACGGATTGCCCCAAGGATTCGTTAAGTTCAAAGGCAATGCGTTTGGCCACGGTCATGGCGGCAATGCGCCGGGGCTGGGTGCAGCCGATCATGCCTGAAATCCCACGGCCCGCTTCCAGGCATAATTTAGGAATCTGGGTGGTTTTACCGGATCCGGTTTCACCTGAAATGATCACCACAGGATGATCCTGTATGGCCTTAATGATTTTGTCTTTTTCGGCATTGATAGGCAAATCCGGGTCAAAACGGATGTTTTTGGGCAGGTTGTCCATGCGCCGCTGCCTGGTATCAGCCGAAGCCCGGGCTTTTGCTAAAAAATTTTTTAAATGATTTTTGTCCGGCCCCTGACCGGGTTTCCGCCTGCTGCGCAAGGCGCGAGCCAAAATATACCGGTCACGGCACATGGCCTTTGGAATGAGCGCTCTGATTTGATCTGAAATTGACATAGTACCGCCAATAGTAGCCAAGGTTTTGAAAATGTCAAATAAACCGTTTGAGACAGTCGGCCATTTTTTTGTTGACATGGATTTTGGAATAGGGGGATAACAGCCATGGTTCGTGATTCTGTCGTATCCTTAAGAGCCTGTTTAAAAACAGGGGAAATTAGCATTCTGTAACAGCCTGTCGAATGGCTATATATTTGCCTATACACCATAATTATGATAAGAAAATTTAAATTATGACTCAGATTATCAGTATTGCCAATCAGAAGGGCGGGGTGGGTAAAACCACCACAGCAGTCAATCTGGCTGCGTCCCTTGCCAAACTGAAAAAAAAAGTGCTGCTTGTGGATTGTGATTCCCAGGCCAATGCCACAACGGCACTCGGGGTGGACAAACCCGGCCTTGAAGCCTCTTTGTATGATGGGTTGATTGGAGAAACCGGCATTGAAGATATGCTTTTACCCACCATGCTGAAGGGTTTGACCCTGGTGCCGGCCAATGTTGATCTCATTGGATTTGAGGTGGAAATGATGTCTGCCCCAAAAAGGGAGGCCCGACTCAAGGAATTTATGGTTCCCGTGGCCGACACCTTTGATTTCATTATTATCGATTGTCCGCCTGCGTTAAGTCTTTTAACGCTGAACGCTTTTTCCGCAAGCCATTCTGTTGTAATCCCCCTGCAAAGTGAATTCTTTGCCCTGGAAGGATTAGGGCAGCTTTTAGATACAATCAAACGAATCAAGAATGCTTTTAATTCGGGCTTGATAATCAAAGGCATTTTGCTGACAATGTTCGACCGCAGGACTAATTTATCCCAAAATGTGGTGGATGACGCCAGGCAGTATTTCAAAGACCTGGTGTTCAAAACAAAAATTCCCCGTAATGTGAAACTTGCAGAAGCCCCAAGCTATGGTCTGCCGGTTGTTCTGTATGATAAAACATCACCAGGAGCTAAAAGTTATATGTCCTTTGCCAGGGAACTTTTAAAACGATGATGAACAAGAAGCGGAAAAACACCGGTCTGGGCCGGGGAATATCAGCGCTTATCCCCGATATGGAAGAACCTGAAGTCAATTCGGATTTTTTCTTTTGTAATGTTGATCAGTTAAGTCCTAACCGCTACCAGCCAAGAACCCGGTTCAGTGAAGAGGAGCAGGGACGGCTTACCCAGTCCATTGCCGAGCAGGGGGTGCTGCAGCCCCTTTTGGTCAGGAAAATGGATGGTGCTTATGAGCTGATTGCCGGAGAGCGGCGTTTGCGGGCCGCAAAGGCAGCCGGGCTTACCCAGGTACCTGTTATTATTCTGGATCTTACGGATGAACAGGTACTTGAAGTTTCGATTATCGAAAATATCCAAAGGGAAAATCTCAATGTGCTCGAGGAGGCAGAAGCCTATTTCCGGCTTATTGACGAGTTTGGATATACCCAGGAAAAGGTGGCCGAGAAGATCGGCAAGAACCGGTCCACCATTGCCAACCTGCTGCGTTTGCGCAGCCTGCCCGAAGAGATCAAAGAGAGTCTGATTGCCGAAAAGATCAGCATGGGACATGCCCGGGCACTGTTAGGGGCAGGCTCTGTTGAAAATCAGCTCTATTTGTTCAAGCAGGTGGTGAAACAACATCTGTCAGTGCGGGAAACCGAACGTTTGGTAAATCAGGCTAAAAAACAGCCCCAGAAAATCGCAAAAAAAATTACTGCGGACGAAAAACAGTTTCTGGAAGAGACCTCGTCCCAGATATCCTCCCGGATCAACTCTCCGGTCTCCATCAAAAAAAGTGGGGGCCGTGGAAGAATTGAGATCAAATTCTCATCCGGGGCCGAATTTAACCGTCTTGTGGAGTTGCTGAGTAAGATTTCATGAAAATTTCAATTGCTAGGACAGCCGGGTTCTGTATGGGTGTCCGCCGAGCCGTGGACATGGTGCTGGATGCATCCAATAAGGCCAAGGAACCCATTTATACGTATGGCCCTTTAATTCATAATCCCCAGGTTCTGGAGATGCTGGAAAGTAAACAGATTTTTCGGATGGACACCATTCCTGAATCCGGGAAAGGCATTGTGCTCATTCGGGCCCACGGGGTGCCGCCCCAGGATGAAAAGGCCCTGGCTGATGCCGGATTTACCGTGATTAACGCCACTTGTCCCCGGGTGGTAAGGGTCCAGGTGATCATCGACAAATATTCAAAAAAGGGCTATGACACCATTATCCTTGGCGATGAAAAGCATCCCGAGGTTATCGGCCTTTTGGGGTATGCCCGGGATAAGGGGCATACCGTCACCAGTCTGGATCAGCTTAAGGCACTTCCCAGGTTTGAAAAGGCGGTTGTGGTGGCCCAGACCACGCAGAATACCAAAATTTTTGCAGATATCCAGGCCTGGTGCCTCAAAAATGTCCCCCATTACGAAATCTTTAACACCATCTGCGATTCTACGGAAAAGCGGCAGGATGAAGTCAGGGAAATGGCCGGTACCCATGACGCAGTGATTGTTGTGGGAGGAAAATTTTCCGGAAATACAAAGCGCCTGGCCCAGGTGGCTGCGGAAACCGGTAAACCGTCCATGCATATTGAACAGGCCTCGGAAATCGACTATGCATCCATTTCCCATGCACAATCCATTGCCATTACCGCAGGGGCCTCCACCCCCAATTGGATTATCAATGACACCTGCAGCAGTGTGGAACAGGCATTCAGGGAAAAACAGCCCGGGCGAGGAAAAATTATGGCCTTGATGGATGTGTTGATGAAAACCAACATTCTCCTGGCCGCAGGTGCCGCCTGTCTGACCCTGGGATCAGCCATGATTTCCGGCGCACAAAGTCCGGGCATACCAGCGGTTATTGCCATGTTTTATATTCTTTCCATGCAGATCATGAACAACATGATGACCATCGGGTCTGATACCTACAACAAACCGGACCGGGCAGCCCTTTATAAGCAAAACAAGGGGTGGCTTTTGCTTGTAGCGTTTTTGTCCGGCGCAATCGGGCTTTACCTTGCATGGACAAGGGGATGGGGGTACTTTGGTGTGCTGCTTATCATGATGCTGTTAGGCATGTCATATACCCGCACCATTTTCCCCTCCTTTTTCTCCGGGCATAAAATTTACCGGCTTAAGGATGTGCCGGGATCAAAAACCATTCTCATCGCAGTGGCATGGGGTATGGTTACAAGCCTGATGCCCGGGATTAGCCTTAAGGCAAACCCGGGCCTGACCCTGGTCGCCTTTGTTTTTGTCACCGGATTAGCGTTTGCCAGGACAGCCTTCATGGATATCCTGGCTGTCCAGGGTGACAGGATTGCAGGCCGGGAAACCCTTCCCATTCTTCTGGGTAAAAAGAAAAGTCTTAAATTGGTTCATTACGCCCTTGTGGCCACAATAATTATTCCTTTAATTTTATCTGTCTGGGTGTCCCCTGTTGTCTGTGGCCTTGCCCTGATACCGGCTTTTATGCTTATATTGACCTTACGGTATAAAAAAGATAATGATATTTCCGCCAATTTTTATGAGTTCTGGCTCGAATTCCCTTTGCTGCTTGCCGCCATCATTGC